>CAZXQK010000198.1:0-2992 GCA_964642785.1 uncultured Faecalimonas sp. | reverse complement strand
CCTTTCGTTTATTCATATGTTCTATTATACTCCATTCGTATTTTGTATACAAGAGTTTATATTGTCTCTTTTTTAAAACAATCCGTTATATTCCAAAGATTTTGGTTGCAATAGTGAAATAAATCAGAATCGTTCCTGTATCCACTAATGTGGTAATCAATGGTGCAGCCATTAGAGCCGGATCCAGTCCGCATTTTTTTGCAATCAGTGGCAGGGTACAGCCAATGGTTTTTGCAAGAATAATGGTACACATCAGCGTAATACCAAGTACAAATGCAATCATAAAAGTATGGTCATATGTGTGATTGTACATGATCATAATACGGATTCCGTTTACTACCGCAAGCATAACTCCAACAGTAAGTGCGACACGAAGTTCTTTCCATATCACTTTTAAAATGTCATTAAAAACAATCTCATCCGTTGCGAGGCCACGTATGATCAGAGTAGAACTTTGGGAACCGCAATTACCGCCTGTTCCTGTCAGCATTGGTACAAACGAGTTCAAAATCGGCATAACTGCTATAACATAATCAAAGTGATCCAATACCAGCCCGCTCAAAGTCGCAGACAACATTAGAAATAGCAGCCATGGAAATCTGCTTTTCGCATGTTGCCATACGGTTGTTGCAAAATAGGAATCTTCATTCGGTGCAATACCCGCCATCATGCTCATATCTTCCGTAGTTTCTTCTTCCATGACATCGATGGCATCATCTACGGTTACGATTCCGACCATCCGCATTTCATTGTCAACGACCGGAATGGCAATCAGACCATATTTATTGATCATTGCCGCCGTTTCTTCCTGGTCATCATGCGTGTATACATAAAGAAGATTCGTTTCCATGATTTCTTCAATCATACGGTTGTCACCACTTGCCAGCAATTCTTTCAAAGATACAACACCGATTAATTTTCGTTTTTCCGTAACGTAGCAGGTATAAACAGTCTCTTTATTCATGCCGACCTGGCGGATTTTTAAAATCGCATCTTCCACTGTCATGTCTTTCTGAAACGCAATATATTCTACATTCATGATACTTCCGGCACTATCTTCCGGATAGTTGAGCAGGGTATTGATCTGCTGTCTCGTCTCCTCATCTGTCGCAAGGAGAAGCCTGTCCACTACATTGGCAGGCATTTCTTCCAATACGTCAACCGTGTCATCCAAGTACATTTCGTCCATGACTTCCTTGATTTCCGAATCTGTCAACGCATTGATCAAGGTTTCCTGCATATCACTGTTCATCTCAGTAAAAGTCTCTGCAGCTTCATCTTTTCCTAACAGTCGAAAAATAAGAAGAACCTGCTTTTCATCAAATTCTTCCATCGTCTCTGCAATATCGACGGGGTGCATATTTTCCAATTCTGCTTTTAATTCTTTATACTGCCTGTTTTCAAGCAATTCCAGTATCAATTCCATACTCGTAAAGACCTCCCCATTCATTGTTTAAAATTTATTTTAACTCTTTTACCTATGAATTGTCAAATAACGTTTGTAAGTTTCTGCACCATCTAGTATACTTATCATATCAGGAGGTTGCACATGAAAATTGTCGGTTTGATTGCAGAATACAATCCGTTCCATAACGGACATCAATATCATATAGAAAAAGCCAGGGAACTGACAGGGGCAGACATGGTTCTCGTTGTGATGAGCGGCGATTTTATCCAACGAGGTGCACCCGCCATTCTCCCAAAGCATCTGCGTGCAGATATGGCACTAAAATCCGGTGTTTCTCTCGTCTTGGAACTTCCGGTACGCTACGCAACCGGAACGGCAGAACAGTTCGCCTATGGTGCAGTGTCTCTTCTCGATAAATTAGGTTGTGTCGATGCCTTGTGTTTCGGCAGTGAGTGCGGAGATATCCGGCAATTGACAGAACTTGCTGATATTTTATGTAAAGAATCTGCTGATTATAAAGCCTGCCTGAAACAGTATTTGAAAAAGGGACTTTCCTATCCTCTCGCAAGGCAGCAGGCACTTGCAACGGTTTATCCGGATAAAAATTTTTCCGATATCTTAGAAAAGCCGAACAACATACTGGGGATTGAATATTTAAAGGCGCTGCAACGGTTAAAGAGTAAGATCGTGCCTTGTACAATTCCACGCATCAGATCCGAGTATCACGATACAAAGTTACAGACGACATACAGTTCCGCCACCGCCCTGCGTCAGGTCATTTCATCCGGTAGGTTATCTGCACTACATGGTCAGATTCCAACAGATTGTATGGCATTACTCGAGAAAAATTATCATCTTAGATATCCGGTATACGCAAACGATTTTTCATTGTTATTAAAATATCGGTTACTGAGCGAAACAAAAGAATCTCTGACAGATTATGCGGATGTATCAGAAGAACTTGCAAACAGAATCTGCAATCAAAGAAATGATTTCCTTTCTTTGGAACAGTTTTGTGAACTGTTAAAAACAAAAGAACTGACCTATTCCAGAATCTGCCGGGCATTGTTTCATGTGATTCTCGGTATCAAAAAATCTGATGATACAGATATCACTTACGCAAGGTTACTTGGTTTTCGTAAAGATTCTGTCGCATTGTTATCAGAATTAAAACGTTGTTCATCCATTCCACTGCTGACGAAATTAACTAACTTCGACAGTTCGGATCTGAAGCAGGATGTCTATGCTTCTGATTTATATGAATCGGTTGTGACTGAAAAATTCAAAACTGATTTTATCAATGAGTACCAAAAGAATATGATTATAACCGGCATATCCGTTTGAGATATGCCGGTTATTCATTTCATCTTAATTTTTAAAACTATGAATCGGTGCAGGAATCCGTCCTTTCCGATTCACAAAATCACCGCAGTCAAATTCATTCAACGGAATAATCGGTGCATATCCGAGAAGTCCGCCAAATTCCGCAGTCTCCCCAACATCTTTTCCGATAACCGGAATCAGACGTACCGCAGTAGTTTTGTTATTGACCATACCGATTGCCATTTCATCGGCAATCATACC
>CAZXQK010000197.1:0-2998 GCA_964642785.1 uncultured Faecalimonas sp. | reverse complement strand
TTGGAGCAACAGTGATGTGTGGCATGCAAACTATAAATTTGGTTATGATTACAATCATTTGTATGATTTGTATTATAAAGCAGGACTTTCCGTGGATCAGATGCGTGTGGCATCTCCGTTTAATGATTATGCGAAGGATAGCCTGAATCTTTACAGGGTTATTGATCCGGAGATATGGGCGAAACTGGTCGGACGGGTGCAGGGTGCGAATTTTGCATGTATTTATGGAAAGACAAAAGCATTGGGCTATCGGCAACTGAAACTGCCGGAGGGGCATACATGGGAGTCATACACCAAGTTTTTGTTAGATACACTTCCGGTCAGATTGAGGAATAATTACTTGAAGAAATTTCAAACATCCATTGACTTTTGGCATAATACAGGTGGCGGTCTGGAAGAACATGTGATTCAGGAACTGGTAGACCATGGATACAATATCAAACGCAATGGTGTTTCTAACTATACGATATCGAAGTGCTCCCGAATTGTTTTTGTCGGAAAGATTCCGGATCACACAGACGATATTAAATCTACAAGGGATATTCCGAGTTGGAAAAGAATGTGTTATTGCATTTTGAGAAATGACCATACCTGTCGCACGATGGGATTTAATTTGACGAGAGAGCAGAAGAAAAATGTGGATTTATTAAGAGAAAAGTACGGTAAGGTGGGTGAAAAAGATGGCATATAAAAGTCCGGTATATGATGTGATTGCAATACCAATAGAGAAAATAGAACCAAATACATATAATCCAAACTCGGTGGCACCGCCGGAGATGAAGTTGTTATATGACAGTATCAAACAAGATGGTTATACCATGCCGATTGTTTGTTTTTATGATAAGGATAGAGATACATATGTAATAGTGGATGGATTTCACCGCTATCGTGTTATGATGGAGTATCCGGATATTTATGAGAGAGAAGGCGGCAAGATTCCTGTATCTGTCATAAATAAGAGCCTGGACAATCGGATGGCAAGTACCATACGTCATAATCGGGCACGTGGTTCTCATGATGTAGATTTAATGAGTAACATTATCAGAGAACTGCATGAAATTGGGCGTTCAGATGCGTGGATATCCAAGCATCTTGGTATGGACAGAGATGAGATTTTGCGCCTGAAACAGATTACAGGGTTGACATCACTGTTTAAAGATGTCGAGTTTGGTGAAGCATGGAAGCCGGTGGAAGATATCAATTATGCAGAGGAAGCAAAGGCAGATTGTGACTGATTTTATTTGTATGCAAATGAGCACAGGTTAAAATTCCTGTGGCTCTATTTGCATATTCTGATAATCTTTTGGTGAAAATCCATATTCTTTTTTAAATGCACGATAAAAACTGGAATAATCTCCGAATCCGAATGTGTGGTACACGTTTGAAATTGTACTATTTCCGGAAATTGCATCTTTACAAAGCTGTAATCTTTTTTTTGTGATATATTGGTGGATGGACAGACCAAAATTATTCTTGAACACATGAGCAATGTGATATTTGCTGACGAAAAAATTCTTAGACAGTACATCTAAAGACAAATCTTCATCCAGGTGTTCTTCAATATATTCCGCAAGCTGTTGGTACAGCACATATTCTGAATCTTTTTCCTTTGGCGTGTTTTGTTCGTAAGCAAGCCGGTTCAAACAGAGGAACAAATCGCTGATACAGATGGAAATCTGCGTATCTCTTCCAAACTTTCCTGCATGTATTTCTTCCAATATGCGCAGTAATTTGGACTGAATCGTGTGAAACTGTAACTGGTTTGTATGAAAGAGATAGCACGATTCTTCATCAGTATACCGCATGATATAAGTGTAATCATCGGAAGACTGGAGCAGGCGGTCATAATATTCCTGTGTCATCCAAAATACAAAGCGACGGTAAGGTTTATCGTAACTTTTGATGACGGAACGGTGAGAATGGTGTGGTGAAATGAGCAGAATATCACCGGACTGAATGGGATACAGTTTTTTTCCCACCTGCATTTCAATATCTCCTTCCATAAAAAAACAAAATTCGTAATAATCATGAATATGTGAATCTACTTTTGGAAGAGCCCGGTCTTCGTAATAATATAGTTCAAAATCCGGTGCCAGCATGTATTGCCGGGACTGGAATGCTGTTTGCAATTTCTTCTTCATAAAACACCTCGTAAAAGGAATGATTTTCCTCATTGTATCACGAAATAACAACTTTTGCAATGTATACAACAAATCGTCCAATTGCCATAATTGCAACATTTTTTTAAAATACTAAGAAGAAATAAAAAACGAGGCAGGTAAAATATTATGGAAATGACGTTACGATGGTATGGTTCAAAATTTGACACAGTCACATTGAAACAGATCCGACAGATTCCGGGTGTGAAAGGCGTGATTACAACTCTTTATGATACACAGCCGGGAGAAGTATGGACACAGGAAGCAATTCGTGCGATGAAGGAGGAAGTAGAAGCAGCCGGACTTCGTGTTTCGGGAATTGAAAGTGTCAATGTACATGATGCGATTAAGACAGGGGCACCGGACAGGGATATGTATATTGATAATTACATCAAATGTCTGGAAAATCTGGGAAAAGAAGATATTCACATGGTATGCTACAATTTCATGCCGGTGTTTGACTGGACAAGAACAGAACTTGCAAGGGAACTGGAAGACGGTTCTACGGTGCTTGCCTATACACAGGAAGCCGTTGATGCCCTTGATCCTGAGAAGATGTTTGAGTCTATCGCAGGTGATATGAATGGAACGATCATGCCGGGCTGGGAACCGGAGCGAATGGAACGTGTGAAAGAACTGTTTGAGATGTACAAGGATATTGATGAGGAGAAACTGTTCCAAAATCTGATTTATTTCTTGGAAAGAATCATGCCGGTTTGTGACAAGTATGATATTAATATGGCGATTCATCCGGATGATCCGGCATGGAGTGTGTTCGGACTTCCGCGAATCATTATCAATAAAGAAAACATTCTTCGTATGGTTCATGCAGTGGACAA
>CAZXQK010000196.1:0-3016 GCA_964642785.1 uncultured Faecalimonas sp. | reverse complement strand
AATGTCAAAATATTCTCCGTCGCTTGTAAGTCCCACACCCAACGGATTGGCAAAAGACATGATCATATGAGGGCTGAAACCTCCCGTAAATGCAATCGGAATATCCGCCCGCCGCATCACCTTTTGAAAAAAGCGCATGATGTCAAGATGTCCGATAAACTTCATACAACCGTATTTTCGAAATTTAATTCTTGCTTTCAAAACATACACCTCCTCCAAAACTCATGGCACCACAGCCAGCACACTGCATCCGGCAGTTCGGAGTTACTTTTTCCTCCAGTGCCTGTTTCCATTCCCGTTTCAAAAATGCCTTTGAAACACCGATATCAATGAAATCCCAAGGGAATAGTTCTTCTAAGTCACGCTGCCGCAGATTATAAAAAGCAATATCCACTCCTGTGTTTTCAAACGCCTGCATCCACAAATCATATTGGAAATGTTCCCCCCAGGAATCGTAAATACAACCCAGACGATATGCTTCCAGCAATACTTTGGAAACCCGTCTGTCACCCCTTGCGAATACTCCTTCTAAAACCGTTACATCTGCTTCATGCCAATTATATTTCAAACTTTTGTGATTCAGCTGTGCCTTCATTTCATGATTGACAATATTGGCTCTTGCAATATAATCTTCTTTGTTTAGCATGGTCGCCCACTGGAACGGAGTAAACGGTTTCGGAATGAAAAAGGAACTGCTCGCCACAATCTGACATTTTCCGTTTCGCTGCTCTTTCGGAATTTCATAATACCGTCTTGCAATCTTGTCCGCCAAATGTGCAATTTCTTTCATATCTTCTTCGGTTTCCGTCGGGAGTCCAAGCATGAAATACAGCTTCACTCTTGTCCAGCCTCCGTCAAATGCCTGTCCGGCACCTTCTAAGATAATTTCCTCCGTCAGCCCTTTGTTAATCACATTCCGGAGTCTTTGTGAACCGGCTTCCGGAGCAAAGGTGAGACTGCTTTTTCGGATATCCTGCACTTTACTCATCACATCCAGCGAAAAAGCATCTATCCGCAGGGAAGGCAGGGATATATTGATTCCTTTCCCCTTAAATTCTTCAATCAAAAAGGTGACAAGTTCCTGCAGTTTGGAATAGTCACTGGAACTGAGCGAACTTAAGGAAATTTCCTCATGTCCGGTATTTTTCAGCATCTTACATGCATAATCCTTTAAGACTTTTACATCCCTTTCTCTGGTCGGGCGATACAGCATCCCTGCCTGACAGAACCGGCAGCCTCGGATACATCCACGCTGAATTTCAAGTACCACCCTGTCCTGTGTAGCTTTAATAAACGGAACCACCGGTTTTTCCGGATAATAAGTGTCCGAAACATCCATCACGATTTGCTTTTGAATTACCGGTTTTGCATGAAGATTATTCGGAACAAAGGAAGAAAGTGTACCGTCTTCGTTGTAACTCACATCATAAAACGCCGGTATATAAAGTCCCGGAATCTCTGCCGCCATTTCCAAAAATTCTTTTCTGGATTTTCCGGAAGTTTTCCATTCTTTATAGATATCCATCAAATGATAGTATTCTGTTTCCCCTTCTCCGATATAAAAGATATCAAAGAAATCTGCCAACGGTTCCGGATTGTACGTACATGGACCGCCGCCAATGACAATCGGGTGTTCTTCTGAACGGTCTTTGGCAAAGAGCGGAATCTGTGCAAGGTCTAGTACCTGTAAAATATTGGTATAACACATCTCATACTGTATGGTAATCCCGATAAAATCAAATTCTTTAATCGGGTCTTGGGATTCCAATGCAAAGAGTGGAATCCGTTCCTCTCTCATGATTTTGTCCAAATCCGTCCAGGGAGAGTAGACACGTTCGCACCAGATATCCTCTCTGCGGTTTAACATATCATACAAAATCTGAATCCCCAAGTGGGACATGCCAATTTCGTACACGTCCGGAAACACGAAAGCAAAGCGAACATCGATGTTCGCTTTGTTTTTCATGACCGAATTCACTTCATTTCCAATATACCGAGCCGGTTTTTCAATTTTCAATAAAATATCTTCGCTTAAAGCTAGTTTTCTCAATTTATTCAACCTCTGGATTTTCTAATGTTTTTCTGATTTCTTTAATGAAATCTTCGGAATTTAATACCGTTACATTCTCTAACGTGGTAATCAGTGCCAAATCCTTTGTCATCTTTCCGCTTTCAATGGTTGTAAGTGTTGCCTTTTCCAAACGGTCAGCAAAATCCATTAATTCCTGATTACCATCCAATTCCCCGCGTTTGCGAAGGGCACCTGTCCATGCGAAAATAGTTGCAACAGAGTTGGTAGATGTTTCTTCGCCTTTTAAGTGTTTGTAATAATGACGTTGTACGGTGCCATGAGCAGCTTCATATTCATAATATCCTTGCGGTGATACAAGAACGGAGGTCATCATGGCGAGAGAACCAAAGGCAGAGGATACCATATCACTCATTACATCACCATCGTAATTTTTACAAGCCCAGATGAATCCGCCTTCTGCTTTCATAACACGAGCAACCGCATCATCAATCAAAGTATAGAAGTATGTAATGCCTGCCTGTTCAAATTTTTCTGCATACTCTTTCTCGAAGATATCCTGGAAAATATCTTTGAATGTATGATCATATTTTTTTGAGATAGTATCTTTCGTTGCAAACCATAAATCCTGCTTTACATCTAATGCATAGTTAAAGCAGCTTCTTGCAAAACTTTCAATGGAATCGTCGATGTTATGCATGCCCTGTGCAATACCTGCTTTTGTATAATTATGGACCAGTTCACGCACTTCGCTGCCATCTTCTGCAGTATAGACCAATTCGACTTTTCCCGGTTCCGGAATCACCAATTCCGTATTTTTATACACATCACCATAGGCATGTCTTGCAATGGTGATCGGTTTCTTCCAGGTGTTCACACAAGGGTCAATACCTTTTACGATAATCGGTGTACGAAATACCGTTCCATCCAAAATGGCACGAATGGTTCCGTTCGGACTTTTCCACATTTCTTTCAAATCATATTCTG
>CAZXQK010000195.1:0-3028 GCA_964642785.1 uncultured Faecalimonas sp. | reverse complement strand
ATGGAATTTTCAAAAAAATTTGTATGCGAATGCAGGGAATATTCTACTTATAAACGGCATGTGTCGGCACCGATATTCCGTAAAGTATTTACGGTAAACGGTGTATGTAAAAAAGCAGAACTGACCATCTGTGGTTTGGGACTTTATGAACTGTTTGTCAATGGAAAGAAAGTGACAAAAGGACGACTGGCATCGTATATTTCTAATCCGGATCATATGCTGTACTATGATTTTTATGATCTTTCAAAGGAGTTGCGGGAAGGAGAAAATGTAATCGGTGTGATGCTCGGAGACGGTTTTTTGAATGCAAAGTGTCATGTTTGGGAGTTTGATACGAATGTGTTTAATTCTTCACCGAAACTGGCTCTTCATATGCAGTTAGAAGATGCTGATGGAAGCAGGATTATGGAAGCAGGTGATTTTCGCTGCAAGAAAGGACCGGTTCTTTTTAATGACATTCGATGCGGTGAATTTTTTGACGGAAGACAGAATGCGTCTGATTGGTGTATGCCACAATATCGGGAAGATGACAGGTGGCATGAACCGCTTCCGGCTGAATGCCCGAGAGGATGTGCAAAACTTTGTGAGGCTGAACCAATCGTTGTGACAAAGGAATTAAAGCCTGTTTCCATTCAAAAGGGTGACCTGGCGGATTATGTGCTGGACAGACCACATCCGTCCAATCAGGGAGTTGAGGAACTGCCACCGGCAAAGACAGGCGGATGGCTTTATGATTTTGGTGAAAATAATGCCGGAATCTTTCGCTTAAAAATCAAAGGAAAAAAAGGACAGCGCATCGATATTCAGTGTGCGGAGTTTGTGACAGACGGCAAGGCTGATTACAGCAATATTTACTTTTATCCGGATGGATATGTGCAGAGAGATGTGTATATTGTCGGAAGTGAAGAGGAAGAAATCTATGAGCCGATATTTACCTATCACGGATATCGTTACCTTTATGTATCCGGTATTACGGAAGAACAGGCAACAGAGGAACTGTTAACATATTTGGTGATGAGTTCCGATTTGAAAAAGCAGGGAGAATTTTCATGTTCCGATGAAATGGCAAATCGCATTTTTGACATGGCAGGGAGAAGTGACCGTTCCAATTTCTATTATTTTCCGACAGATTGTCCGCACAGGGAAAAGAACGGATGGACCGGAGATGCTGCCGTTTCAGCAGAACATATGATATTGACCATGGATGTGGAGCAAAGTTGGATGGAATGGCTTCGTAACATTCGTGCGGCACAAAACGAGATTGGAAAGATTCCGTGTATTGTACCGACAGGTTCATGGGGATACGAATGGGGAAGCGGACCGGCATGGGATATGGTTCTTTTCACCTTGCCGTATACATTGTACCGTTACCGTGGTAATACACAGGTCATTCAGGAAAATGCACATGCCATGATGTCTTATCTGGAATATATTGCAAGGCAGCGGAAAGAGAATGGTCTGTTGGAGTTGGGACTTGGTGACTGGCTTCCGGTGGACAAGGATGCATCTGACTATGATGTACCACTTGAATTTACGGACAGTGTCATGACATATGATATGTGCCGGATGGCAGAAATCATGTTTACGGCAGTGGGAATGAAAAATAATGCAGGGTTTGCGGTAAATTTAAAAGAAGAATTGTATGAACGGATTCGGGCAGAATATGTGGAAATGGACACCATGACCATTAAAAGTAAATGTCAGAGCGCACAGACTCTTGGAATTTATTATGATATTTTCACGGAAGAAGAGAAGCCGGAAGCATTCAGACAACTGCTTACTTTTCTTCATGATAATGATGACAAACTGGATACCGGATTTTTGGGACTGCGGGTGATTTTTCATGTGCTGTCCAAATACGGAGAAACGGAACTGGCATGGAAGATGATTACGGGAACAGAATTTCCGTCTTATGGATGGTATGTAAAGAAAGGGTATACCACGCTTCCGGAACAGTTTATCCGAAGTGAGGCGGGTTCTAGAAATCATCATTTCTTTGGGGATGTGTCACAGTGGTTTATGCGTTATGTGGCAGGACTGCAGGTAATTGATTATCAGACAGTGGTGGTCAGACCACATTTTGTGGAAGGCTTGGATTGGGCGAAAGCAACACATACACTTCCGGCAGGAGAGGTTACTGTGTTCTGGCAACGGGACGGACAGGAATTCGAGGTAGAGATTCACTGTCCGAAAGATGTCAGATTTTCGGTGGAATTAGAAGAAGAATATTGTTTTGTACAACAAACAGAATACACATATCGTGTAGTGAGAAAGGCAGGTTCAAGATGAGAAAGAAGTTCGTATCCTTGCTAATGATATGCATCATGACTGTATGTGCGATACCGGTGATTGCAGCAGAAACGGAACAGAAGGATGAGGTGACAGATGTGAGCAGTTACATAGATTATCGTAATCCGTTGAAACATACTTTAGACAAGGTTGAAAAGAATGAGACTGTAAATGTAGTCTTTTTCGGAGGTTCTGTTACGGCGGGGTATGGCGCGACCAAACAGGAAGAGACATCCTGGCGTGCCATTGCAGGCAATTATATGAAAGAACTTGTAAAGCAAAAAGGTTCTACGGCTACGGTTCAGTCTATGAATAAGGCGGCAGGAGAGACGGGGACTTTCCTTGGGGCATATCGGACGCCTCATGATATTGTTACGCAGAATCCGGATTTGCTTTTTGTGGAATATGCAATTAATGATTCCTACACAAACAGTAGTTATGAAGATTCCATGGCACAGATGGAAACCATTGTCCGTGAGGTGAAGACGGCATGTCCGGAGTGCGATATTGTATTTGTAATTACGACCGATTCCTTAAAACTTCTGGATGCCAGAGACGGAAAGTTACATGAAAATGCATTGGCACATATTGAAGTGGCGAAACATTACGGCATCTCGACGATACGGGTAGGACAGGCATTGGCTTCCCTGCTTCCGGAAGGCAGTCTGACATATGAGGAAGTTTATGATTTTTGGGCGGGTACAGATGATGCATCGAAAGAAGATGGCTATGCGATTGA
>CAZXQK010000194.1:0-3040 GCA_964642785.1 uncultured Faecalimonas sp. | reverse complement strand
TCCTACAATCGGAGCAATCTCTGTTTCAATATTCGCACGAATCATGTGAATGGACGGTGCCACCGCCCGAATCTTCACACCAAATTTATTTCCCTGTTTGATGATAGCCGGCTCGTCAACCTGAATTTCCTCTTTGCGTGGGTTGACCACTCCGTATCCCTTCATTTTCACACACTCCATTGCATCCTTCACCTCTTCATAGGACTTCTTTATGTCTGAAAGTTCTTTTACCATACGAACTAATTCATACTCATTGCCGATTTTCGTACCCATCAGATCGCTGAGCATTTTGTAATAGCACGCTTCATCCACCTGAATCCGAATCGTTACGCACCCGGTATCCATGGCAATATTTTCAACCCGCATATCCGAAATGCAGCTGTTTTCCGGCTTTCCAACTCCCTTCACTGCATCTTTTATTTCCTGGAGCTCATCCAAGATTCCACGGATATGCTTTAAAATTTCCTGCTTTATCTGATGTTCACGAGGCAGCATTTCCACCCACTTTGGTATGTAAAACTGAACTTCTGATACCGGAAATTCAAACAACACTTTCTCCATAATATGGTGAATGTCTTCTTCTCGAAGCTGTTCACAGTTGACCGGCATAACCGCCACATCATACCGATTTTTCAATTCCTCCACCAGTTGTTTTGTTTCCTGACTGTATGGCTTTTGGGAGTTCACCAGTACAATAAACGGCTTTCCAAGACGTTTCAATTCCTGTATCGTCTTTTCCTCAGCAGAAAGATAATTTGCTCTCGGAAGTTCTCCGATGCTTCCGTCTGTTGTCACCACAATCCCGATTGTTGCGTGGTCACGAATCACTTTTTCCGTCCCCACTGTCGCTGCTTTTGTAAATGGTATTTCGTAATCAAACCATGGAGTTTTTACCTTTCGCTCCTCCCCGTTTTCCATATGTCCCGAAGCACCTTCCACCATATATCCTACACAGTCTGCCAGACGTACTTTTACCTTCACATCTTCCATAAGGCAGATTTCTGCTGCTTCCTTCGGAACAAATTTCGGTTCTGCCGTCATCACTGTCTTCCCCGATGCTGATTGTGGGAGTTCGTCCTTCGCCCGCTCGCGGCTCGGCACATCCTCCATATTCGGCAACACCATCAGTTCCATAAACCGTTTAATAAATGTGGACTTACCGGTTCTGACAGGTCCAACCACTCCAAGATAAATGGCACCACCGGTTTGTGCCTGAATATCTTTATACACATCAAATACTTCCATAGCAATCCTCCTGACATATTCTTGTATAATGTATGAAGGTGCCATGTGAAATATGACTGTTTACTATTGCCAGTTCATTTTCAAATTTTCACTTTTTCCATCACGTCTCATCAGTTCACCAACAGCCTCTGCCGGATTTTTATCCTCAAACAAAACCTGATTAATCTGTTCGATAATCGGCATTGGTTCACTATATTTCTTTGACAGTGCAAGACCTGCTTTTGCAGAATATACGCCTTCCACAATCATCTGCACTTCATCCATGGCTTCCTGCATGGATTTTCCCTGCCCGATTAAAATTCCGGCTCTGCGGTTACGACTGTGCATACTTGCACAGGTTACAATCAAATCACCAATCCCTGTCAAACCTGAAAATGTTTCTGCTTTTCCTCCCATTTTCACGCCCAAACGTGTGATTTCCGCAATTCCTCTTGTAATCAAAGCCGCTTTCGTATTATCTCCGTATCCAAGACCGTCTGCAATACCTGCCGCAAGTGCAATGACATTTTTTAATGCACCGCCAATTTCGATTCCCAAAACATCCGGGCTGATATATACCCGGAAGAAGTCATTTCGAAATGCACCTTGCAGATATTCTGCCGTTTCCCTCGTCTTTGCTCCGACTACACAGGTCGTCGGAAGTCTTCTTCCCACTTCTTCTGCATGACTTGGTCCGGAAAGGACTGCCACATCTGCTTCCGGAAGTTCTTCTTCGATTTGTTCTGACAATGTCATCAACGTATCTTCTTCAATTCCCTTTGCTACATTTACTACCTTCTGTCCTTTCTTAATATAAGGCTTCATGCTCCTCGCAGTACTTCTTGTGAAAATAGACGGTACCGCAAGCACAAGAAAATCCTTCTCCTTCATTCCTTCTTCGATATCATTTGTAAAAAACATATCCTCCGGCAGACGAACACCCGGGAGTTTACTTTTGTGTTCTCTCTCTTTTTGAAGCATATCCACTTCTTTTTTGTCAATGGACCATACCGTTACTTCATGTCCGTTGTTATAAAGCAACAATGACAATGCTGTTCCCCAACTTCCTGCACCTAATATTCCTACCTTAGCCATCATAAGCCTCCTATTTCTTTTTTCCTATTTTTCTGACATCTGTTTTGTTTTCGGTTCCATTAAGCAGTCGTCTGATATTCGCACGATGCCGCCAAAAAGCGAGCAAAGCAAGTACAACTGCCACTGCATAGAATTCATACAGTTCACCGGTTTTCAATCCAAATCCGCCTGTTTGTCCATATACGATTACTTCCGCTACAAACAGCACCATGATAACCAGCGAACCAAGGGACACATACTGTGTAGTCAGGACAATTCCGATAAACACAACTGCAATAATCAAAAACATGACCGGATTCACTGCTAAAATCAGTCCCGCTGTGGATGCAATCCCTTTTCCGCCTTTGAAATTCAGATAAAACGGAAAATTGTGCCCCAGCACTGCACCCAATCCCGCATAAATGGCAAGCAGTTCCACATGAGCACTGTCTGCAAATATCAGACGTACAACCAGGACAGCCGCCACACATTTCAGACAGTCACCGATAAATGTTATCACCCCTGCTTTCCATCCAAGCGTGCGAAGTGCATTTGTCGTTCCTGCATTCCCGCTTCCGTGCTTTCTTATATCTACATGATTCAGTCTGCCATAAATGTATCCTGACTGAATCAATCCAAACAAATATCCGATTGCAACACAAATCAAACGTTCCATTCTACTGTTCCTTTTCCTTTCGCTCACGAATAAAGAATTTCAGTGATGTTCCTCTGAATCCAAATG
>CAZXQK010000193.1:0-3054 GCA_964642785.1 uncultured Faecalimonas sp. | reverse complement strand
CGCAGCCGCTACAAGTGCATTGGCAACTTCCAAATCTGCCACTGCCGGATATTCGATCGGTGCATACTCTCTGCTTGTTCCTTCCATACGGATCGCTCCGGTTGCAACGACAATGTCACCGCCTTTTACATCAAGGTCAATCCCCCCGCAGGTTCCTACTCTGATAAACGTATCTGCACCGCATAACACCAGTTCTTCCAATGCGATAGATGCAGACGGTCCACCGATTCCTGTAGATGTAACACTAACCTTTTCTCCGTCAAGGTATCCTGTATATGTTACATACTCTCTGCTGTCTGCCACCAGTTTTGCATCGTCAAAATGTTTTGCGATTTTCTCGCATCTCTTTGGATCCCCCGGTAAAATCACGTAACGTCCTACGTCCCCCGGTCTGATTTGTAAATGATACTGTAATCCTACTTCTCCTGAATAATTTTGCATAAAAATTTACCTCCTTTGATTTTTATTTCGGTTTTATTTGTTAAACATATTATACTTTTAGACAGGTCTAATTTCAATATCATTATTTAACAAAATTGAACCTTCTTTTTTGTCTATTTTTCACAATAACCGCTTCTGTGTCATTGTGTAAATATACACTATTACAATATATATGACTTGACTTTTGATTTTATTCCATTTAACATGGTATTCAGAAAGTTTTTAGGAGGAAACACTATGACAGAGAAAAAGAAACTAAAGCACGTGAAGGTATATGACCAATTATATGAGTTGATACAAAACGGTACTTATCCGCTTCATTCACAACTGCCTTCCGAACTGGCATTAGCAGAGCAAATGGGCGTAAGTCGTATGACACTTAGAAAAGCACTCGGATTATTCATCGAAGACGGAATCATTAAAAATGTTCCGGGAGTCGGACATTTCATCTGTTCTCCGGATGAACGCATAAACAATAATTTAGACACATCTAAAATCACGCACCCGATGCACACCTACTCCGTTCAGACTCCGGATACTACAGAATTTGATTTCCGCATCGAGCCGCCGACCCGCTCCATATTGGATACATTGAAGCAATATACGCCTGCTGTTGTAATTACAGATCGCTGGTACAAAAAAGACAACGTGCCTTTTGCCTACACGTTAAGTTTTCTTCCGATGGAAGTCATCGCAGAACATCAGATACACTTGAACGACCCGGAGGAATTGCAGCATTTCTTGGAAGTTGACTGTTATGAAAAGGCAGACTCCTGTCACAGACTCTGCACGCACTCGACGACAGGTAATTTCACTGCAAAAAAATATACCCTGTCAAACCATGATTCGTTTCTCCTTATTCAGGAAACGATATACAAAAAAACCGGACAGATCATCGTGTCAAACAAACACTATATTCCGTCCGATTTATATCGCATTGAATTTAGTTTATAACTCTTACCCGTAAAACGTCTTTTACCTGTTTTAGTTCCTCCGCAATGTCCTCTGTGATCTCGTTTTCTACATCAATCATGGTATATGCATATGCATTCCTACTCTTATTGGTCATGTTTGCGATGTTGATTCCGTCATCAGCTAAAATTGCTGAGAACTGACCGATCATGTTCGGTACATTGCGGTGCATAATGGTAATTCTTGTATAGTCCCCGCGCACTCCCATGTCACAGTTCGGATAGTTCACGGAATTGCGGATATTTCCGTTTTGCAGAAATTCCATGGTCTCTTTTACTGCCATCTTTGCACAATTGTCTTCAGATTCTTCCGTAGAAGCAGCCAAATGTGGTGTAATAATAACATTCTCTTTTCCGGCAACAGTCGGATTTGCAAAATCCGTCACATATTTTTTCACTTTACCGCTTTCCACAGCTGATAATAATGCAACTTCATCTACCAGAATATCCCTTGCAAAATTTAGTACCACAACCCCTTCTTTCATTAGAGAAATTGCTTCTTCGTTGATCATTCCCTTTGTGGAATCCATTGCCGGCACATGAATGGTAATGTAATCACATTCTTTGTATATTTCTTCCGCTGTCTTGGCGTGATGAATCTGACGGGACAGTTTCCATGCCGCATCCACAGACAGGTACGGATCATATCCGTAGACTTCCATGCCAAGTTTTACTGCTGCGTTCGCAACCAGCACACCGATTGCACCCAAACCGATGACACCTAATTTCTTGCCTTCCAGTTCACAACCTGCAAATGCTTTCTTTGCTTTTTCCACTGCCTTTGCAATATCCGCATCCTCTTTGTGTTCCTTTACCCACTCGATTCCGCCGATGATATCTCTGGATGCCAGTAGCAATCCTGCGATAACCATCTCCTTTACACCGTTGGCATTTGCCCCCGGCGTATTAAATACAACGATACCCTGCTCTGCACAACGTTCCAGCGGAATGTTGTTAACTCCGGCACCTGCTCTTGCAATCACTTTCAACTGTTCTCCAAACTCCATGTCGTGCATGGCTGCACTTCTGACAAGCACTGCATCTGCCTCTTTCACATCGGATGCCTTTGCATATGCTTCGTCAAACTGATTTAATCCGACCTCAGCAATCGGATTTAAGCAATAATATTGATACATTAGAGATTCGCCTCCTCAAATTTTTTCATAAATGCCACCAGTGCTTCCACACCTTCCATTGGCATTGCGTTATAAATACTTGCACGCATACCGCCGACACTGCGATGTCCTTTCAGGTTCTCAAGCCCGGCTTCTTTTGCTTCCTTTACAAACTTCGCATCCAGATCCGCATCTCCTGTCACAAATGGTACGTTCATCAGCGAGCGGTCTTTTTTCTCAACAGTTCCCTTGAACAATTTACTTTCATCTAAGAAATCATCGAGAATCTTTGCTTTTTTTTCATTTCGCTCTTTCATGGCTGCAAGTCCGCCCATTTCCTTAATCCATTTAAACACCTTTCCACAGATGTAAATGCCATATGCAGGTGGTGTATTGTAAAGTGACTGTGCATCTGCATGAATCTTATACTGCAGCATGGTCGGTGTACCGTCCAGTACATCTTCTGTAATCAGATCTTCCCGAATAATCACAATGACAACACCTGCAGGTCCGATATTCTTCTGAAC
>CAZXQK010000192.1:0-3109 GCA_964642785.1 uncultured Faecalimonas sp. | reverse complement strand
AGCATCTCGCATTCAGTTACCGGAGGTGATGCGTGTGATGAAACTGATGGAAGCAATTTTCCAATCAGTGGAAGAAAAGCGGGCGATTGATTATCCTTTAGGAAATGAACAGGGCATACCAGACTGATATGCCCTGTTACACTATCCAATGAGTACTTTTTTTCCTTCGAATGCGAAACCGTACTTAAAAATCTGATCTGTTAAAAAACCTTTGTCCAGCAAACTGACTTCATACTGTTTTTCTTCAATCTGTGTCAGTGCTGCAGTGACAGTATCTGCAAGAGTTTTTTCTTCAGTGGAATCATGAACTTTAAATTCCAGAATATATGCGTTATGCTCTTTGTTATGAGGTTCTAATACAACGTCATACCGTCCGAATCCGCTTTCCCGGTTGGAAGTAATCGTATATTTTCCGTGCAGGTCAACGATTAATCCGAGGACGAAACCATGATAGAAACGCTCCGGCTCTGCCTGTGAAGGCTCCTTTCCGGTATCAAAATAACTGAATGTTTTGAGTGCTACACGATTCATGTAAGCATTCATTGCTTTGACATCATTTAAAAGTAATGCCTTGACAAAGTCGTTGTAATCTCCCCCGGCTTTGCCGAACCAGGTACGTATCATATTGTGAAACATTGCTTTTACTTCCAGATTGGTAAGAGCAAGTTCGTACTGTGGATTCATCAAATCATCCGGACCGAAAGATTCATAACTGAGTACTTTCAGGTAGCCACTAGCAAGCAAAAGACTCCAGATGGCAGACTCATCATCATTCAGTTGATTATATACAATCTGTTCATCAATGGTTGTGAAAATATGTTCGCCTTTTAGCAGTTGTTCGAATGTATTCTTTATGCGAATGTTTCCTTCGCGAATCAGTTTGCCAACCAGACTGTTTGCACTGGTATTTGCCCAGTATGGTCCGATTTTTCCTTTGCTAAGATAATTTAAAATAGACCATGGATTATAAATATCTGATAGGTGTCCAAAGATAAATCCATCGTACCATTTTTTGATTAATGCCTTGTCTGTATATCCGTATTCGTCCATAGAACGGAAAACTTCTGCTTCAGTAAATCCGAAACTGTCTGCATATTCGTCAGAGGTGGTGGTTACCACGTTCAGATTGTTTAAATCGGAGAAGATAGATTCTTTACTCACCCTTGTGATTCCGGTCATAATGGCACGGTCCAAATAAGGATTCGTTTTAAAGGTGGCATTGAATAAACTTCTCATAAAGGAAGTGAGTTCCTCCCAAAAACCGTTTACATAAGATTCCTGCATAGGTGTATCGTATTCATCCAAGAGAATAATGACCTTTTTTCCGTAGTAACGATACAGATATTCTGACAGTTGATGGAGTGCAGAAGACAGCAAGGAAGTGGTGGCATGAAAACTTAGCATTTGTTCAAAGTAGTTCCTGTCTGCATCTGTCAGGACGTCTGTTTCTGTCAGAAAAGAATAGTGGTTGTACAGATTTCGGAAAATTTCTTCTATCTTTACCATCGTATCCTGATAATTGGTCTCTTTCACGTTTGCGAAAGAAAGGCTGATGACGGGATAAGTTCCCTGGAGGCTTTTAAAGTATTCATCTTCCCATATGTTCTTTCCTTCAAATAAATCACTTCGCCCTGCATATTTTAGAGAAAAAAACTGTTCCGTCATGCTCATTGTCAGGGTTTTCCCAAAACGACGAGGTCTTGTGATCAGCGTGACGGCATCGCCACGATTCCACCATTCTTTAAGAAATGCTGTCTTATCAATGTAAAAGTAATTGTTTTCGATGATCCGACTGTAATCCTGTAAGCCGATTGCTACGGTTCTTCCCATATTTCAGACTCCTTTTTTTCTAAAACTCTTTGAGACCATTGTATCATTTCGAGTCATAAAACACCAGTCCTATATTTAAGATTTTACTCGTAATTCCGATATTCTTTTGGCGATTTTCCGCATTTCTTCTTAAAGAAACTGGAAAAATAATACTGGTCTGCAAAGCCTAACTGGATTGCGATTTCCTGCAGTGGCAGTTGGGAATCGCGGAGCAGTGTTTTTGCAACATCAAAACGCTGTTCGTTCAGATATTTGTACGGTGTATTTCCATATGCTTTGCAAAATGCACGTATTGTCTGAGAAACAGACAGGTGTGTAATGGTAGCACATTTTTCTAAATTCAATTCCTCACTTAAATGTAGATCAATATAATTCTTCAAATCGACAATGTTTTTCGGAATGTCCGAAAATGGCTGTCTTGGTTTTAGCGAATCCCTAAGAAATTGACAGAGTTTAATGAAGATTGTAAAACTTCGGTCAAATACCAAATCCGGATTTCCGGGATTTGATTTGGCAATATCGTGTATCTGATTTAAATAATTTGAAATATCAAGACCAGGATACACCATGGTCGTGGTAATTCCATAGGCGTTTAAAATATCGTTTGCGATTCGGCTGTCAATATTAATCCAAATCTTTACCCACGGATCCTTCGGATTCGCATAATAGTTATGCGGTTCGTCAGCGTGCAGCAAAAATGAGTCGCCTGCAGAAGCCAGAAGAAGTCCGGACGGAGAATCGATAAATCCAGAACCGGAGATGACATATTCAATCACGGTAACAAAGTTATCTTCCGGTCGTCTGTGGTGATAATCCGGGTTCGCATAAGTCGTACCGATAAGCTGCAGTGAAAATGGCAGAGTATCGGAAACCGGTGGAAAACCGGTGACATTTTCTAAGACTGGTGTTAGGTTTACTGACTGGCTCAAGGTGAATCCTCCTTTACGTGCGTATTTTTTCAAATATATGCTTATTCTTCCCATTGGAAAAACAATTATATAATTATAAAATAATATGTGCAGATGAACTAAATTCACTAAAATGTTTGAAGTATCATGACGATTCGTACAATTTTGAAACTGGAAAATGATACATCACAATTGAATTATAACGCTGACAGGGAGAAATGGCAAATAGGAAAAAACAGCAATTTTCTCAAAAAATCAGCATGTAAGGCAGAAAGGAGAGGAGAAAATGAAAAATCCGATTGTAAAAGGATGGTATGCAGATCCGGAAGCGGTGGTTTATAACGGAAATGTATATATCTATGTTACCAAGT
>CAZXQK010000191.1:0-3119 GCA_964642785.1 uncultured Faecalimonas sp. | reverse complement strand
GTCTCCGGTACAATGATATTTCCCAAGCCTCCGGTTGCAACTACTTTTGCGTTCTCATATCCTTTTGCTTTCATTTTCTTCACAATATATTCCGTCTGACCAATATATCCAAACACAAGACCGCCCTGCATACTGGATACGGTTTCCTTTGCGATAATAGACTCAGGCTTGCGGATTTCTATTTCCGGAAGCATCGCAGTTCCCCCCCACAGTGCTCTCGCAGAGGTTCTGATTCCCGGTGAAATCACACCGCCTTCAAATACACCGTCTTTTGTGACGATATCGTATGTGGTTGCCGTCCCATAATCAATGACAATTACCGGACCGCCATATTTTTCATAGGCTGCCACAGCATCCACGATTCTGTCCGGGCCAATCTCTTTCGGGTGTTCGGTATTGATTTGCAAGCCCATGTCCAACGTAGTCGGCACAATCGGTCTGATATGAAAATATTTGATAATGGCACTGGTCAGCGAATGCATCACATCCGGCACAACCGACGAAATAATCACATCACTGATTTCTCTGATATCAAAATCCCGATGTTCCAGCAAATCGCAAAACTGAATCCCATACTCATCAGATGTTCTCGGTTGCTTTGCAGTCATACGAAATGTTGCCTTCATCTCCGTCTTGTCAAACACACCAAGTGTAATATGCGTATTTCCAACATCAACTACCAATAACATTATACGTCCTCCCCTAAAAAGAATACTTTATAGTATAACTGTAATGCCTCTAATAATTCTTCTTTGGTTCTTTGAAGTTCTTTGATTTTCAAATGACTCCCGATTTCATCAAAAAAGAAATCATTTTCCTCACTGGACACTTCAAAACAGAGTTCTCCATTTTCTTCAAACACAAGTGTCAGTGTTCCTCCTACATCTTCCGTAAACAGCACACACATAATTTTCAATTCGTCTTTTACATTCTCCGGAAGGGCTTCAAAATCCGGATTGAGATAAAATTTCTGTTCGTAGGAATTCGCCCCACACAATATGATTTTTTCTTCGTACATTGTTTCTCCTGCTTTCTTATATGTATCCGTATACGCCTCGTACAGACACCTCTCCGGCATACACTTTTTGTGTTGTCCCATCCTGTAATCTGACAATCAATTCTCCGAACGGGTCAATTCCCAATGCATACGCTGTATACGCATGACCCGGTTCTAATACCCGCACTTCTTTCTCACGATTCACAAGTCTTTGATTGTATGCTTCCTGCAGAAATGACAAATCTCCGATTTCTGTAAATCTATCATACAGTTTCATAAATGTATCTGTAATCTCAGAAACCATCGTTTCTTTTTTTACAGGTTTTCCACATTCCAGAAAAAGGGAGGTTGCTTTATCCAAAAGTTTTTCTGAGAAGTTCTTTTGGTTCACGTTGATGCCGACACCCACAATCACATGGTCAATCTCCGTCTCCCGCAAGTGCATCTCCGTCAATATCCCACATACTTTTTTTCCGGAAAGTATCAAATCATTCGGCCACTTAATCTGCACCCGGTCAAATCCATACCGTTCCAGTACCAGTGCTGCACTGTATGCCATGATAATCGTCAGCATCGGTGCTTTTTCTGTATCAAACTCCGGTCTGAGCAGCACAGACATATAAATGTTGTCTTCTTCCGTCGATTCCCATTCCCGTCCCCGTCTGCCTTTTCCTGCAGTCTGTCTTTTTGCTGACACAACCGTTCCCTGCCCGGCTCTGCCCAGTGCCAGCCGGTGCAGTTCTTCATTTGTCGAATCGGTCTCCTCATAATACAGAATGTTTCTACTCTCCAAGTGTTGCCACCATCACTGCTTTAATCGTATGCAGACGGTTTTCCGCCTCGTCAAATACGATGTCTGCGTATTTTTCAAACACATCTTCTGTTACTTCATTTCCTTTCACAGCCGGAAGGCAATGCATGAATATGGTTTCTTCTTTTCCTGTTTTATCCATCAGTTCCTGATTAATCTGATATGGGTGCAACAAAGCAATCCGCTCTACCGTCTTATCTTCTTCCCCCATAGAACACCACACATCTGTATATAATACATCTGCGCCTTCTACTGCATCAGCCGAATCGGTAATCGTTACCGATGCTCCTGATTCTTTTGCATACCCTTTGCACAGTTCCACCAGACCATCCTCCGGCCACAGTTCCTTCGGTGCAATAATCGTAAAGTTCACGCCTACCTTTGTACAGCCAATCATCAGACTGTTCGCCATGTTGTTACGACCGTCTCCAAGGTACACGAAATTTAACCCTTTCACATAACCGAAATGTTCTTTCATGGTGAGAAAATCTGCCAGAATCTGTGTCGGGTGATATTCATCCGTCAAACCGTTCCATACCGGAACTCCGCTGTACTTCGCCAGTTGTTCTACGTGTTCATGCTTAAATCCGCGAAATTCAATTCCGTCAAACATACGTCCGAGTACACGTGCCGTATCCTTTACGCTTTCTTTATATCCTAACTGAATGTCATGTTCGGAAAGATAGGTCGGAATCCCGCCTTCGTCCTGTGCTCCTACCGTAAATGCACAACGGGTTCTGGTAGAAGGTTTTTCAAAAATCAACGCAATGTTCTTCCCTTTCAGAGAATTTCCCGTAATGCCTTTTTTCTTCTTTTCTTTCAAATCCTCTGCTAGATCCACAAGATACAGGATCTCCTCCGCAGAAAAATCTTTCAATGTCAAAAAATGTCTTCCTTTTAAATTCATGTCTCGCACTTCCTTGTCTGTCTAATCTTCTTTTGCAACCTCTGTAATGGATTTTGTAAGTCCTGCAATCCCCTGCAGTTCAGACGGGATAATGATTTTGGTTGCTTTTCCGTCTGCCGCCTTTTCAAATGCTTCCAAACTCTTAATGGTAAGGACTGCTTTGTCTGCGCCTGCTTCTTTCAGGAAACGGATACCGTCTGCATTTGCCTGCTGCACCTTCAGGATAGCCTCTGCCTGACCTTCAGCCTCCCGAATCTTTCTCTCTTTCTCTGCTTCCGCACGTAAAATTGCTGACTGTTTCTCTGCTTCTGCTTCCAGAATCACAGACTGCTTATTACCCTCTGCCACAAGAATGGTAGATTTCTTCTCCCCTTCTGCACGCAAAATGGCTTCCCGTCGTTCAC
>CAZXQK010000190.1:0-3131 GCA_964642785.1 uncultured Faecalimonas sp. | reverse complement strand
TACGGACCAAAAGGTCGGGAGTTCGAATCTTCTCGCCCACGTTAAATAGCCTTACGAATATGGGCTTGTAAAAACACTCAGACAACTCTGAGTGTTTTTTTGTGTATTTAGTAACGTGCGTTACTAAAGGCTGCAGTTGAAACGCTGACTTGCAAAATCAGAGTGTATATGCTATATTTCTCCTATATTACTACTCCATTACATATCATAAGGGAAAAGAGTATGAAGTTTTAAATTTTGACTTTCAAGAATAGATGTACTATAATAAACTATTATGTATGCAAATAGGAGGCATAGAAATGAATAAGCCGGTTTTGGTTATTATGGCGGCAGGAATGGGAAGCCGTTATGGTGGATTAAAGCAGATTGATCCAATAGATGAACAGGGACATATTATCATGGATTTTTCTATCTTCGATGCAAAGCGTGCGGGATTTGAAAAGGTGATATTTATTATAAAAAAAGAAAATGAAGCAGATTTTAAAGAAGCAATTGGAAATCGTATAGCAAAGCATATAGATGTTGCCTATGTGTATCAGGATTTACATAATCTGCCGGAAGGATTTGAAGTTCCGGAGGGGAGAGTAAAACCCTGGGGAACTGCACACGCAGTATTAAGTGCGATTGATGAAATTGATGGACCATTTGCAGTTATTAACGCAGATGATTATTATGGCAGAGACGCATTCCATAAGATTTATAATTTTTTAAAACATGCCGAGGATGATGAGAAGTATCGTTATGCGATGGTTGGTTATAAATTGGAAAATACATTGACGGAAAATGGTTCAGTGGCAAGGGGTGTTTGCACTTTGGATGAGCAGAACCATTTACTGAAGGTGGTAGAGCGCACCCGAATTGAGCGAAAAGGCGATGGGGCGGCATTTACGGAAGATGACGGGAAAACGTGGATACCGATTGCGACAGACAGCGTGGTATCCATGAACCTTTGGGGATTTTCAGCCGTTTTTTTACAGGAAATTAAAAAAAGATTTTCGGCATTTTTGGAAGAGGGGTTAAGAAAGAATCCAATGAAATGCGAGTATTATCTTCCGTCTGTTGTTACAAGTCTTTTAGAAGAAAATAAGGCGACTGTGAAGGTACTGACCTCAAAAGACAGATGGCATGGTATTACTTATAAGGAAGACAAACCGGTAGTTGTGAATGCAATTAAGGCGATGAAGGATCATGGAGTTTACCCGGAGAAAGTTTGGTGCGGTCGAGGAGAAGCACTGGTGAATTTTAAATTAAAGGGTATGGTGATGTCAGGAGTACCGTTCGGAAGCGGTCATATCAATGATACTTATTTGATGACGCTCCGCAATGATGATGAGACAGAGGGACGTGTCATTATGCAACGTATGAATAAGTCTGTTTTTAAGAAGCCGGTCGAGTTGATGGAAAATATGTTGAATGTCACTTCTTATTTGCGAAAGAAGATTGAGCAGGAAGGGGGAAACCCGATGCGAGAGACATTGACGGTTATCAACAGCAAGCAGGATTTGCCATACTATCTTGATTCGGAAGGACAGTATTGGAGATGCGTGAATTTTGTGGAAGATTCTGTAACATATGATGAAGTAAGATGTCCGGAAGATTTTTATCAAAGTGCACTGGCATTTGGTAATTTCCAAAGGATGTTAGCGGATTATCCGGCGGATACACTGCATGAAACGATTGAAGGCTTCCATGATACAAAAGCAAGATTTGAGGCACTAAAAAAAGCAGTTTCTGAGGATGTGTGCAATAGAGCAGAATCAGTTCAAAAAGAGATTGCATTCTATATGGAGCGGGAAAAGATAGCAAATGTTTTTGGAGATTTGTTAGAAAATGGTGAGATTCCGCTTCGTGTGACACATAATGATACCAAACTGAACAATGTTATGATTGACAAGAAAACAGGCAAAGCAATTTGTGTGATTGATTTAGATACAGTCATGCCGGGACTTGCCATGAATGATTTTGGTGATTCGATTCGCTACGGTGCAAGTACAGCTGCTGAAGATGAGAGAAATTTAAGTAAAGTTTCTTGTGATATGGAGTTGTTTGATATTTATGTAAAAGGATTTATTGAGGGCTGTGGTGGAAAACTGACCGAGAAAGAGATTGAGTTGTTGCCGATGGGGGCGTTAGTGATGACGTATGAATGCGGTATGCGTTTCCTGACAGATTATCTGCAGGGAGATGTTTATTTTAAAACGCACCGTGACGGGCATAATTTAGACAGATGCCGTACCCATATCAGGTTGATTGAAGATACGGAAGCGAAATGGGATATCATGAAGGATATTATTAAAAAATATCACATATAAGTAGTTTACGACTTAAGGAGGATTTGAAATGGCAATTTTAGTTACAGGTGGAGCAGGTTATATTGGAAGTCATACGTGTATTGAACTTATCAATGCAGGATATGATGTAGTAGTGGTTGACAATTTGTGTAATTCCAGCAGGGAATCTTTAAGACGTGTTGAGAAAATCGTCGGAAAAGAAATTCCATTTTACGAGGCGGATATCCGTGATGAAAAAGCGATGACTCAGATTTTTGAAAAAGAGGACATTTCTGCAGTCATTCATTTTGCAGGATTAAAAGCGGTAGGTGAATCGGTTGCAAAGCCGTTGGAATATTATGATAATAATATTACCGGAACATTGGTTCTTTGCGATGCAATGAGAAAAGCAGGAGTGAAAAATATTATTTTCAGTTCTTCTGCAACGGTATACGGTGATCCTGCATTTATTCCGATTACAGAGGAATGTCCAAAGGGTCAATGCACAAATCCATATGGTTGGACAAAATCAATGTTGGAACAGATTTTGACAGATTTTCATACAGCAGATCCGGAATGGAATGTAGTATTGCTTCGTTATTTTAATCCGGTTGGAGCTCATAAGAGCGGAACAATCGGGGAAGATCCGAAAGGGATTCCAAACAATCTTATGCCGTATATCACACAGGTTGCAGTTGGAAAACGTGAATTTTTAGGTGTGTTTGGAGACGATTATGATACACCGGACGGTACGGGGGTAAGAGATTATATCCATGTAGTTGACCTTGCACTTGGTCACGTGAGGGCTTTGAAGAAAATTGAAGAAAAAGCAGGTGTATGTGTATACAATCTTGGTACAGG
>CAZXQK010000189.1:0-3170 GCA_964642785.1 uncultured Faecalimonas sp. | reverse complement strand
TCCTATTACTTAGTAAAAGTTGGAATATAAGTTGTAGAGCCGTATACGAGACCCGCACGTACGGTTCAATGGGACCTCTACCCTATTTATATTTCGTATTCAAAGACACAACGCTCAAAAGCATTGATTACGGTTGTGTCATGATAGGTGTCATATCGTACGTACTTTCTTCCGTATCTCATATGTACGTGACCATGGAGAAAATACTTAGGACTGTATTTGTCGAGCAAGGTGTTAAACACTTGAAAACCACGATGAGGAAGGTCTTCGCCGTCATTTAACCCATATGCCGGGGCGTGGGTAACCAAAATATCAAATCCATTGTTGCGTTGCAATTGACGATGTAGTTTACGCACTCTTTTTTTCATGGCTTTTTCGGTGAACTGATATATTCCGGAAGTGTATTCCATGGAACCGCCAAGACCGAGAATACGAATACCTTCGTAAACAAAGATTCTGTCATCGATACAGATGCAGCCTTCCGGCGGTGTGATATCATATTTTTCGTCGTGATTTCCGTGCACATAAACAACAGGTGCATGAGAAAATGTTACGAGGAAAGAAAGATATTCCGGTTTTAAATCTCCACAGGAAATAATTAAATCGATATCTTCCAACTTACTCTTTTCAAAGTAGTCCCAAAGATATGCGGATTCTTCGTCTGCTATTGCTAAAATCTTCATAAAACGTTATCCTTTCCTGTCAATTCCTTGCTGCAAATATACTGGAATGGCACTTTCGATTAATTCCTCTTTGGAAGGAATATGCCCGGTAATATTATCGGCAAGCCAATCCATATTAATAATTTCATCCGGTGTCAGTGCGTAGTTCGGATCTGGTTGCACTATTCCGTCTTGGGAGTATAGAACACCGCTGAAAATATGAAATTCATCGTTCATAATTGTTTTTCGTAATAAGTCAATCAAACGTTGCGTTCCAATCGGAAGGCTGCGGGAGAACAGCACATCAACCACACCGGAAGTCATGCCCCACCAGTAGTTGATTGCTTTGTTAGCGGAAGAGTTGTCATCGTGTTCCCAAGAACCGTCCATAATCGCCCGGATTAACTGTTCGTAAAATTTTCCCCAATGCAGAAGCGGCATGGCAAGATTTCGCATGTTGTCCTCCTCCATTTGGTAAATGCCGAAATAGCGCAAATCCTCGTCAGGCATTAGCATATCTCTTGTAGAGAAGCAGGAAGGTGATAACTGATGAAGATTTTCCATTACGTCATTGTCCTTCAGACAACGCCAATCCAGATGAATTTTGGCACGCGGATTAATCATCTTGGCTCCAAGTGCAAATGCATTAATATGTGCAATGGTTCCGTAAAGAGGATAATCTGCGACATAGGTGATTTTATTGTTATCAGCCATGGCACCTGCAATGGCACCCATCAGAAATTTTGCTTCGTGCATACGAATGTAGTATGTGCGAATGTAACGATGGGAGGTATTAACCGAACAATTCAAAAACTTCACCTGTGGGTGGTCGATGGCGGCTTTTACACTTGCCTGCGCAAAGGCCGGGGTCGTAGTGAAAACAATGTTACAGTTTTCTTTGATTGCCGCTTCGATATATGTTTCTATGTTGTCTAAAGTTACATTTTCATAATATAAGGTTTCCACTTCGTCAGGGAATGTCTGCTCTAAATGCAGGCGGCCAAGTTCGTGGCTGTAAGTCCATGCTGAGGCGTGCGGCGTTTTTTCATATAAAAATGCAATCTTTAATTTTGGTGTTCCGAATAAATGCAGTTTTCCGAGCAAAGAAGGCTTTTCTGTAGGAGTCAGCATCAACTCGATGTTTTCGTCGTCGTCAAGCAGACAGAATTCTTCCCAGGTCTTCTGGATCATTTTCCGTAATTCATCACTTGAAAAATTGCAGACGTTTTCATATCCATGCAATTCGATAAAGGTTAAGAAGGCATCTCCTGTCGTAATGGAAAAGTCTGTATTCTTATCATCGTATTCCTTTTTAAAACGATAGTAAATGGAATGAAAGTCCATGCGGTCGTCATCGGACCAAACACCGTCAGGCTTCTTCCCGACTAATTTCTGCAGTTTTTCATAGCTTCCTTCTTTGGAAAAACTGAGGTAATTAATTTTACTGACTTCATAGAAATCTAAAAATTCATAATACATCTTGTTTTCTTTGTCGTTGGTTCTCTTCGGAAGAATTCGCGTTACAATGCCGGGAATGGAAATTCCCTTAAAAAATTTTGTTACGCTGACACGCTTATTTCCCTCCTCGACAAAAAACTGGTTCATATATTCATACGCTTTGATTGGTTCATGAATCCCGATTTCCACATGGCTGGTACTGAGGGCAGCCCATTTCTGTGCAAATTCCGAATCCTGATTTAAAATAGGCATAAAATTTCGTGCAAAGGCGTTGCCGCGTCCGGAAGTCTTGGTTCCGACAATTTTCTCCAAAGGAATCTGTACCAGTCCCAAAGAAACTTCAGAATAAGAACCTTTGGAAGGTAAAATATCATCCAGTGCAAGTAAGGTCGGATTCTCCCCCTGTGCCATACATTGCTGGTATTCTTTTTTTCCTGATTTGTATGCTTTTTCGTAATCTGCAATTGACATAATCCACCTCCTGATACTATAAAGATATCGCAAAAGCGTTGAAAATTCAACAACTATTCGCTTTTTGGCTTGACAAAGAATGAGCTATCGGTTAAGATTGCAATGTAAACGAAAAGGCGATGAAAAGAACAAGTAGCAGTTGAGTGGAACTTACAGAAAGCAGCCGGCTGATGAGAGGCGCAAGGGAAAACAATTGTGAATACATCTTTGAGCTTTGCACTGAACGAAGTTTCTTTTAGTAGGCTGCAACGGAGTGACGCACGTTACTGCGTTAGAGTATTCACAGGATACTTATTGAGGCATACGATGCGAATTGTATGTGAATGAAGGTGGTAACACGGGTATAGACCTCGTCCTTTTGAAAGGGCGGGGATTTTTTTGCATCATAAGAAACGTCTATCGCCCGAAATAAAAATCATGGAAAGAAGGAAAAGAAAATGGGAATTTATGAAGAATTACAGGCAAGAGGGTTGATTGCACAGGTAACAGATGAAGAATTGATTCGAGATTTGGTAAACAACGGAAAGGCTACATTCTATATCGGATTTGATCCGACAGCGGACAGCCTTCATGTAGGAC
>CAZXQK010000188.1:0-3186 GCA_964642785.1 uncultured Faecalimonas sp. | reverse complement strand
TACTAACTCTATCAGAATCGTCCAAGAAATGCAAGGACCGATTGGAATTTTTCCTATGCAAAGGGTGAACAATCATGTATAATGATAGACAGTGAACAGACGAGGAGAAAGCAGATGAAAAAGAAAAAAGGGTATCCATTGCCGCTTGGAGTTACGGTAAGAGAAGATGAGGTTTGTTTTTCAGTTGCGGTAGAGAGCGGGAAAACCTGTAACTTATGTTTTTATAAAACACATCAGAAAGAACCGGAAGTGAAATTAGAACTTTCGGAAGAAGATGCTGTGGGGGAAGTACGCTGTGTTGCAGTGGAGAAATCAGAAGTGGAAAATCTGGAATATCAATATGAGATTGATGGACAGTGTCTGCCGGATCCTTATGTAAAGTCTGTGGTGGAATATCCGGAAGGAGTGCGTGGTAAGATTCGGACAAAAGCGTATGACTGGGAAGGCGACAGACCATTAGAACTTCCGTATCATGAAGTTGTCGCGTATAGCCTTCATGTTAGAGGATTTACGCAGCATGTGTCATCGAAGGTGAAACATCGCGGCACGTTTTCGGGTGTTGTGGAGAAGATTCCGTATTTGAAAGAATTGGGAATCAATCAGATTCAGTGTATGCCTGTCTATGCTTTTGAGGAAGCGAAGCAATATAAGAATTACTGGGGGTACGGAGAGGCTTATTGTTTTGCCGTGAAACGTGCGTATGCTGCAGACATGAATGCGGAAAAAGAATTGAAGGACATGGTAAAAGCATGTCACAAGAATGGAATCGAAGTGGTGTTGTATTTGCCATTTACTGATAAAACTACCAGACAGTTGACGGAAGAATGCCTGCGTTACTATGTGATGGAGTATCACGTAGATGGTTTTGTGTTAAATCCGTATCATGTGCCGATGGACAGCATCCTGTCAGATCCAATTTTGAAAAAGACGAAGATTTTAGTTTATAAAGAAGATTTTCAAAACACGATGCGCCGGTTTCTGAAAGGCGATGAGGGAACAGTGCAGGGAGTGATGTGGTGGCTCAGGCAGAGTACAAAAGAAATCGGAAGTTGTAATTATATCACGAATCATACCGGATTTACGCTGCATGACCTGGTTTCTTATAATGAAAAACATAATGAGGCAAATGGGGAACTGAATTTTGACGGACCGAATGAAAACTTCAGTTGGAATTGCGGGACAGAAGGACCGACCAGAAAGAAGGCGATTATCCGGCTTCGCAGACAGCAGATGCGAAATGCCATGGTTTTGTTGCTCCTGTCTCAGGGAACACCATGCATCCTGGAAGGGGATGAGTTTGCCAATACGCAGAATGGGAATAACAATGTGTATTGTCAGGATAATGAGACGGCATGGCTGAACTGGAGAAAATTAGAGAAAGAGGAAGCACTTTTTTCTTATGTGAAGGACTTGATAGTCATTCGAAAAAAATATTCGGTGTTTGGTGTGGCAAGTCCGCTTCTTGGGGTAGATAAGACGGGATGTGGAGTGCCGGATGTTTCTTTTTATGGGGAGAATGCATGGCAGATTCCAAATCAGATGTCGAGCAGACATTTGGGTGTCTACTATCATCATGCAGATGGTACGGACTGTTTCGTTGCGTATAATATGCACGAAGCGGAACAATCTTTTGCACTTCCGGTGCTTTCAGAGGGGAAGAAATGGTATCGCATTATGTCAACAGCAGAGGAACGGATTACGGAAGCACAGATTCCTGAAAAACGGAAATCCATTGTGCTGGAGGGCAGAACAATAGAAGTATATATTGGAAAGAAGGAAAGTTAATGAAGGCTTGGAAACATTTTTGCACCATTACACATCACAAGATTCTGGTGGCGAAAGGGTGCTTTGCAGTAGGTTTGTATTGGCAGGGAATCATGCACGATATGTCAAAATACAGTTTTACGGAATTTCGCATAGGTGCGAAATATTTTCAAGGGACGCGGAGCCCAAATAATGCGGAGAAAGAGGACATCGGATATTCGACTTCGTGGCTGCATCACAAAGGCAGGAATAAGCATCATTTGGAATATTGGCTGGATTACGGGCTTGCACCGGACAAACAGATTAAGGGGATGCGGATGCCGGAAAAATACGTGGTGGAGATGTTTATGGACAGAATAGCCGCCTGCAAAGTTTATATGCATGACGATTATACAGATGGCAGTCCGCTTGCGTATTATGAACGGGGAAAATCCATTACATTGTTACATCCGGAGACAAGAGAACTTTTAGAACGGATGTTGCACATGCTGGAAGAAAAGGGCGAGAAAGAGACGTTTTCCTATGTGAAGCGTGAAGTGTTACATAAGTAAAAAGAAGGGTATATGCGAAAAATATGCATATACCCTGAAATTTTAGTCCGGATACACCAGACGTTCCTTTGTGATATCAGTTAAGACTTCTGTAAGATATTTTCTTGCCAGATAGTTTGCCATAGGCAGATTCATATCCAGATAGTTTCCACAGTCCCTGGCAGAGGCTCCCGGAACATCGCCTTTGAAATCTGCGATGAATGCGAACAGTTCTCTTAATAAATCCAGAATATCTTCTGATTTGTAATCTCCCGCCAATAATAAATAAAATCCGGTGCGGCAACCCATTGGACCAAAGTAAATAATTTTGGAACCGAAGTCTTTGTGGTTACGCAAGAATGTGGCAGCTAAATGTTCGATGGTGTGCATTTCTGCCGTATTCATTACCGGCTCGGCATTCGGACTTGTCATGCGAATGTCGAAGGTGGTGATTGTTTCTGAACCGACAGGATCTTTACGGGAAACATATACTCCCGGGATCAGTCGAATATGGTCTATGGTAAAACTCGTAATCTTCTCCATGGAAAATCCTCCTCATCGTGAAATCTGAAGTTATTATATCGACTTTACAGACAGAAAACAAGCACTTCTTTCGCACTTCTTATGACCGCCGAGAGAATATCTTGACGAAAAACCGCAGGGGGTGTAAACTGAAACAAGGCAAAGGGGAATGGAGGAAGAATGTATGATTAATGGTAAAAAGATATTATTTAGCGGTATGCAGGCAACCGGTGATCTGACACTGGGAAATTATCTGGGGGCAATGAAGAACTGGGTAACATTAAGTGATGATTACGAATGTTTTTACAGCGTGGTTGATATGCATTCTATTACGGTAAGACAGGATTCGGCTACATTACGGAAAAGAGCA
>CAZXQK010000187.1:0-3191 GCA_964642785.1 uncultured Faecalimonas sp. | reverse complement strand
GTAACACAATGTTAGAAATCGTAAAAGAACATTTTCACGACGAACTTGACAAGGCACAAAAGATTGGCGAAGCAAACGGCTCAACCCACACGCTGACACGTGTCAATGCACTAAACCAAAAACTCTTTTCCCTGAACAGAATAGACGATGTCATCAAATCATCTTCTGATACCGGCTATCAGGAACTGTTATTTCAGGAATTTAATATTTAATCTTTTCACGAAAGGACGGCTCACGCAAACTAATTTTTGTGCGAACCGTCCTTTCTTTTTACCCCGTCACGTGGCAGCATTCTTCTGAATAGTTTCTTCTATAATCGCCCTACACGTTGCCCCGACATGTTTCTTAGCCTCCTTGTCCAAATCATTTGGATAAATCGGCTTCCCATACTCAACAACCACATGGGTTTTCTTCATCTTTGGCACATGATTTTCAAAAATATCTGCCGTATGGTTAAGGGAAACCGGCACAATCGGGCAGCCTGTTTTCAACGCAATCTTAAAGGTTCCCTCTTTGAAAGGAAGTACACTCAGTTCCTCTCCTTTGTTCCGCGTTCCTTCCGGGAACACACAGACAGATATTCCCTGCTTCACATAATCAATCGCCTGTAAGATCACTTTCATGCCTTGCTTTAAATCATCCCGTTTCAAAAACAGGCAATATAGATACCGCATCCAGACACGAAGAGAAGGAATCTTTTCCATGCTGTCCTTTGCAATAAATCCAGTGATGTTTTTACATTGAACATACAGCACCAAAATATCAAAATAGCTTCTGTGATTTCCCACATACAGAGCCGCTTCATCCGGCATATTTTCCTTTCCGATCACGGTAACTTTCACGCCTGCAATCCAAAGAATTACCCGAAAGCCCCACTGCACAATCCGAAGACTGCTCAAATCCTTTGCCGGTTTACTGATTTTTCCAACTATCCATTCTACCAAGAACAAAAGGTAGGAAACCAATAAAAATGCCACTAAAAATATAGCTGCAATGATAAATCGAATCATATCCTTCGCCTTCCTCTCTTATCTTCCATATATCTTTGTAATATGTAACAATCCCTTTGCAAGTCCTTCTGACAATGCATCTTTCCGATAACGCCAGATCCAGTTATCCATTCCGACTCCCGGCGTGTTCATACGTCCTTCTTCTCCGAGTCCCAACACGTCCTGCATCGGGAAAACAGCGAAAGCCGCCACCGTTCCCATACAAGTACGGATAAAATCCCAATGAATGTTATACCCGTCTGTATTCATATAACAGCGTACTTTGTCCCGCGAATATTCCGAAGCATTGGCATACCAGCCTTTGGTCGTGTTATTGTCATGTGTCCCTGTATAACAGACACAGTTTGTCGTATCAAACTGATGTGGAAGAAAGGTACTTTCTCCCTCGGAATCAAATCCAAACTGCAGCACTCTCATACCCGGAAATTCAAATCTGTCACGAAGTGCTTCTACTTCCGGTGTAATCATGCCCAAATCCTCTGCTATAATCGGAAGATGTTCTCCCAATTTTTGCTTAATTGCAAGAAATAAATCTTCTCTTGGTCCCGGTACCCATTTTCCGTTCATGGCAGTCTCCTCTCCATACGGAACTTCCCAGTAACTTTCCAATCCCCGGAAATGGTCAATGCGCAGATAATCCGTCAGTTTCAACTGGTGACGGACTCTTTCCACCCACCATTTGTAACCGCCTTTTTTCAGCGCCTTCCAGTCATAAATCGGATTTCCCCAAAGTTGTCCTGTTGCCGAAAAATAATCCGGCGGTACTCCTGCAACCACTGCCGGAAATCCTTTCGTATCCAACCGGAATAATTCCTGATTTGCCCACACATCCGCACTGTCCAGTGATACATAAAGCGGAATGTCTCCGATAATTTCAATTTCATTCTCATTGGCATAGGCTTTTAATTCCAGCCATTCTTTCCGGAACATAAACTGTACGAAATAGTAATACTTCATCTCCTGCTGCAAAAGTTCCTGCATTTTCGCTTTCACTTTGGCAGTCGGTCTGCGGTATTCTTCCTCCCATAACAGCCATTCCCGTCCTTCGTGCATATCTTTACATGCCATATAAAGTGCATAATCTGTCAGCCAGTCCTCATGTTCTGTCAGAAAGGCTTCATATTCTTCCAAAAGTTTTCTGTCCGCCTTTTCTTCAAAACGTGTAGCTGCCATTTTCAAAATCTTTGTTTTCCATGGAATGACCGCACCATAATCCACGGCTTCCTCTCTGCCCCTCGGGCAATCCTGCAGTTCCCATTCTTCCAACAATCCAAGTTTCACCAAACATTCCGGACTCACCAGTAACGGCTGTCCCGCAAATGCAGAAAATCCCTGATACGGAGAATCACCAAATCCGGTGGGTGTCAACGGTAAAGTCTGCCACAAATGCTGCCCGGAATTTTTTAAGAAATCAATAAATTCATAGGCTGCCGGTCCTAAATCTCCTATTCCGTATGGAGACGGTAAAGAGGTCGGGTGCAACAAAATTCCGGAAACCCTTGTTTTTTTCTCTTTGCTCATATTTTGCATCCTCAGTTTTTCTTTTTATTATACAAAACTATTTTGCCAAAGGCAAGAAAGAGTGTTATACTAACAAGAAAGACTTTTTATTAGGAGAAGAAAAAATGAGAAGAAATCTCACTCTATTAACCGACCTTTACGAGTTAACCATGATGCAGGGATATTTCGAACAACAATCCAATGAAGTCGTTGTGTTTGATATGTTTTTCCGTTCCAATCCCAACAAAGCAGGTTACTCCATTGCAGCCGGTCTGGATCAGGTTATTCAATATATTAAAGAATTAAACTTTACGTATGACGATGTTTCTTATCTGCGCAGTTTAAATATCTTCAGCGAAGACTTCTTAAACTACCTGAGCGGATTCCACTTCAGCGGAGATATCTACGCCATTCCGGAAGGCACTGTAGTCTTCCCGCGTGAACCTTTGATCAAGGTAGTGGCACCAATTATGGAAGCGCAGTTAATCGAAACAGCGATTTTAAACATCGTCAACCATCAGTCACTGATTGCCACTAAGGCATCCCGTGTGGTGTATGCAGCACAGGGAGACGGCATCATGGAATTTGGACTTCGCCGTGCACAGGGACCGGATGCCGGTCTGTATGGTGCACGTGCTGCCATGATTGGCGGCTGTATCGGTACTTCCAACGTCCTTGCCG
>CAZXQK010000186.1:0-3214 GCA_964642785.1 uncultured Faecalimonas sp. | reverse complement strand
GTAGTGGAGGTGATGTTGCTTGGTCAGAATGTAAATTCTTATGGAAAAACTTTAGAAGAACCGATGACATTTGCCAAACTGCTTCAGGAAATCGAAAAAATCGACGGACTGGAACGTATCCGATTCATGACTTCTCATCCAAAAGATTTGTCAGATGAATTGATTGAAGTAATGAAGCATTCTAAGAAAATTTGCAAACATCTGCATCTTCCGGTACAGTCAGGAAGCACGGAAATTTTGAAAAAAATGAATCGCCGCTATACCAAAGAACAATATTTAGAACTGGTGCAAAAAATTAAAACCGCTGTTCCGGATATCTCACTTACGACAGATATTATTGTCGGATTTCCGGGTGAAACGGAAGAAGATTTTTTGGAAACCATGGATATCGTCAGACAAGTACGTTATGACAGTGCATTTACCTTCATCTATTCCAAACGTACCGGAACACCTGCTGCCACCATGGAAAATCAGATTCCGGAGGACGTGGTAAAAAACCGCTTTGACCGCCTGTTAAAAGAGGTGCAGGAAATTTCGGCGGAGGTATGCAGTGTCCATGAAGATACAGTACAATCTGTTTTGGTAGAATCTGTCAATGACCACGATACCGGACTTGTAACCGGTCGTATGAGTAACAATCTTCTGGTGCATTTCCCGGGAGAGGAAAGCATGATTGGAAAGATTATGGATGTGCATTTAAAAGAATGTAAGGGATTCTATTATCTGGGTGAACAAATATAAAATAATTTCATAGAATTTTTCAAAACGTCCAAACTATGTAGTAAATGCATGGGGAGGACGTTTTTATGTTTTTAAAGAGATTATCGGAATATGGATTTTTATGGCTGCTTGGCGGTTCTTTCTATTATTCTTTTGAAATATTGTTTCGCGGCTTTTCGCACTGGAGTATGTTTGTGCTTGGAGGTTTGTGCATGGTATTCTTTGCATTTCAAGGACAGGCAATGCACTGGCGTGAGCCGATGTGGATACAGGTCATGCGTTGCACCATCTTTGTGACAGCAGGTGAATTTATCACCGGAATACTGGTTAATAAATGGTTCAAACTGGAAGTGTGGGATTACAGTGACCAGCCTTTTCAAGTGTTGGGGCAGGTCTGTCTTCCGTTTGCCGTCATCTTCTCGGGACTGTGCGCAGTTGGAATTGTTTTGAGTGGTTATTTACTGCATTGGATATTTCGGGAGGAAAAGCCTGTATTTCGGGTGCTGTGAGTGGTATGATATTATTCCGAAAATCCGGCAGAAAATCCGACAGAAAAATATTTGTATTTTTCTGCAAATTGGTCTATAATTTGTTCTGTATGATTAAGGAAAACAAAGGAGAAAAACCGTGGCAGAATTAACCCCTATGATGCAACAATACATGGAGACGAAAAAGCAGTATCAGGATTGCATCTTATTTTACAGACTTGGCGACTTTTATGAAATGTTCTTTGATGATGCACTGACCGTAACCAAAGAACTGGATATTACATTGACCGGAAAAAGTTGTGGCTTGGAGGAACGTGCACCAATGTGCGGCGTACCATATCATGCAGTAGACGGATATCTGAACCGACTTGTTCAAAAAGGATATAAAGTAGCCATCTGCGAGCAGGTTGAAGATCCAAAACTTGCAAAGGGAATTGTGAAACGGGAAGTGGTCCGTATCGTAACACCGGGTACGAATCTGAATGTGCAGGCGTTGGACGAAAGTAAGAACAACTACATCATGTGTATTGTTTATATCGATGACCATTACGGTCTGTCTGTGGCTGATGTAACAACCGGAGATTACTTTGTGACGGAACTGGACAGTGCCCGGAAAATGTTAGATGAAGTTGCCAAATTTGCACCATCTGAAATTATATGCAACGAAGCGTTGTTTGTCAGCGGTATTGATTTGGAAGATATGAAAAACCGCCTGGGAATTGCAGTGTACGCACTGGATAACTGGTATTTTGATGATGCCATGTGTGAAAAAGCCTTAAAAGAGCATTTTAAAATTGCTACGCTGGAAGGTCTTGGACTTTCTGACTATAATTGTGGCATGATCGGGGCAGGGGCACTGCTGCAATATCTGTATGAAACACAGAAAAATTCGTTGGCACATTTATCTCATATCAGTTGTTATACTACTGGAAAATATATGTTGCTAGACAGTTCATCCAGAAGGAATCTGGAACTTTGCGAAACCTTACGGGAAAAGCAAAAACGCGGTTCTCTATTATGGGTACTGGATAAAACGAGAACAGCCATGGGAGCACGTATGCTGAGAAGTTTTGTGGAGCAGCCTTTGATTGATAAAGAAGAAATTCTGAAACGGTTAGATGCCGTGTCGGAATTGAAAGACCAGGCAATCAGCCGGGAGGAAATCAGAGAGTACCTGACTCCGGTTTATGATTTGGAACGACTGATCAGTAAAGTCACTTATCAGTCTGCCAATCCAAGAGATATGATCGCATTTCGAAGTTCCTTGGAAATGCTGCCACATATCAAGTACATTTTAAGTGATATGCAGACCCCTTTGTTAAAAGAACTTTACGAAGCATTGGATACATTAGAAGAACTTTGTGTCTTGATCACCAATGCAATTTGTGAGGAACCACCACTTGCCATGAAAGAAGGCGGAATAATCAAAGAAGGCTATGATGAAACCGTAGACCGACTTCGCAATGCAAAGGTAGAAGGAAAAACGTGGCTTGCAGAACTGGAAAACGAAGAACGGGAGAAAACGGGAATTAAGAATTTGAGAATCAGGTACAACAAAGTATTTGGTTATTATTTGGAAGTAACAAATTCCTATAAGGAACTTGTTCCGGATTACTATACAAGAAAACAGACACTTGCCAACGCAGAACGTTATATCATTCCACGCTTAAAAGAACTGGAAGATATGATTCTCGGAGCGGAAGACAAGTTGTATGCGCTGGAATATAATCTGTTCTGTGAAATCAGAGAGCGGATTGCTTCTGAAATTTTAAGAATTCAGAAGACAGCAAAAGCAGTGGCGAAAATAGATGTATTGGCATCTCTTGCAATGGTGGCAGAGCGTAACAATTATGTCCGACCTTCCATCAATGAAAAAGGCGTGAACGACATCAAAAACGGACGGCATCCGGTGGTGGAGAAAATGATTCCGAATGACATGTTTATTGCGAATGACACCTATTTGGATGATAAAAAAAATCGGGTATCCATCATTACAGGACCAAATA
>CAZXQK010000185.1:0-3229 GCA_964642785.1 uncultured Faecalimonas sp. | reverse complement strand
AAGTCTGTCCATGGAACTCAAACAAATCAATGCAGAGCAAACCAAAAGTTTGTCAGCCAGAGGATCCATAAACTTTCCGAAATTTGTTACAAGATTATCCCGCCTTGCAAGATATCCGTCTAAGAAATCCGTAAAACTCGCAACGCAGAACAAAGCCAAAGCAATATACTTATTCGCCATGCCTCCAAGACTTGGAATCAGCATAAATGCCACAAAAAATGGTACCATAATTACTCGTAATACTGTTAATCTGTTTGGTAAATTCATACTATTAACTCTCCTATCAAATCATAATCCACTGCTCCGGTAACCCTGACCATTGCATAATCTCCGGACATCAGTTCCTCATCTGTTTCTACAAAAATAAGACCGTCGACATTCGGTGCATCTTTATAGGTTCTCCCGACATAGACATTTTCATCAGCAACCTTGCCTTCAAACATGACCATCACTTCTTTTCCAATCATGCGGTCTGCTAAGTCAAATGCAATTTCCTGCTGCAGTTCCATCAGTTCCGCCTGACGTTCTTCTTTGACTTCTTCCTCAATCTGCATTGGCATCGTAGCTGCCGGTGTATCTTCTTCCGGCGAATACGTGAATACACCCAACCGGTCAAATTCCATTTCGTCTATAAATTCCAGCAATTCTTCGTGTTGCTCTTCTGTTTCTCCCGGGAATCCGGTAATCAGTGTTGTACGAAGTGCAATATCCGGAATCTCAGTCCGTAACTTTCTGACTGTATCAATCAGCTGTTGTTTCGATGTACGTCTTCCCATGCGTTTCAGCACTGCATCACTTGCGTGCTGGATTGGAATATCTAAATAGTTACAAATCTTATTTTCTTCCTTGATGACCTGAATCAGTTCGTCGGTGATTTCCTCAGGATAGCAGTACAAAATCCGAATCCAGCGAAGACCGCTTATTTTACACAGTTCCTTCAACAGGACGTGTAAGGATTTCTTCCCGTAAAGATCCATTCCATAAAGCGTGGTTTCCTGTGCAACCAAGATCAGTTCCTTCACACCCTGCTCTGACAGTTCTCTTGCTTCCTGTATCAGTCTTTCCATCGGAACACTGCGGAAATTCCCTCTGATTTTCGGAATGATGCAGTAAGTACAGTGCTTGTCACACCCTTCTGCAATCTTCAAATATGCAAAATGTCCTCCGGTTGTCACCAAACGTCTGCTTTCCACAGTCGGAAGTGCATCAACATCTGTCAGTTCCAGACATTTATTTCCCTGCAGGGTTTTCTCGATTGCTTCCACAATCTTATCGTAAGAGGTCGTTCCCAAAACAGCATCTACTTCCTCAATTTCATCTAAAATCTCCTGCTGATATCGTTGTGCCAGACACCCCGTTACGATCAACGCTTTGACAGAACCGGCTTTTTTATATTCCGACATTTCCAAAATGGTCTGAATGCTTTCCTCTTTTGCATCATGAATAAAACAGCAGGTATTCACAACAATAACGTCCGCATCTTCCTCACCGTCTACAATGCCATACCCTTTCTTTGCAAGCAGACCAAGCATCACTTCGGAGTCAACTAAATTCTTATCGCAGCCCAATGACACGAATAATACATTCATTACTCTGCGTCCTCTCCTACAATCTTAATCTTCGATTGATTTAATTCTTCAATGGCTACAGAAAGCGGCTTTTGTCCCTTCTTTGCCGGTACCAGAGTTTCATCTCCGTCAATAATCTGTCTTGCTCTTTTTGCTGTTGCAAGCACGATAGAATAACGGCTGTTTACTACTCTTGTAGCCCCTTCCTCTACGTCTTTGTTTACTACTTTCATTAAATCTGTATAAGATGGATGTAACATGCTTATTCTCCTTTCACATTTTCATTTAATTCATGTTCAATCTGTTTTATAAATTCTTTGTTCCTTGCAGTTTTAAAATGCTCACTTTGGATAATGTGATGCATCTGCAATACGCAAGTCTGCAAATCATCATTGACCAAAATATAATCGTAAGATAATATGCCCTCTGCTTCTTTCGCCGCACGTTCCATGCGCTTTTCCACAACGTCCATGGTCTCTGTTCCCCGACCCACCAGACGCTCTTTTAAAATTGTAGCATTTGGCGGCGTGACAAACAAGAGTAAAGTTTCCGGAAATTGTTCTTTCACCTTCAATGCACCTTGAATTTCGATTTCTAAAATCACATCTTTTCCTGCTGCAAGTTGTTCCTCTACATAGGATTTTGGTGTCCCGTAGTAGTTCCCAACATAGTTAGCATACTCTATTAATTCGCCTTGTGCAATCATTTTTTCAAATTCTTCTTTCGTTTTGAAAAAATACTCTTTCCCGTCAACTTCCGTTCCTCTCGGACTTCTTGTAGTCGCAGAAATTGACAACGCATAATTATCATACTGTGCTATAATCTCCTTCATTAAGGTTCCTTTGCCGGAACCTGCAAATCCGGAAACTACGATCAGAATTCCTCTTGTTTTCATAATACTTCCTTTCTTATTCAAGGTTTTGGATCTGCTCCCTGACCTTTTCAATTCCTGTCTTTAAATCAATGGCATAATTGGACGTTTCCAAATCATTTGCCTTGGACAAAATCGTGTTCGCTTCCCGGTTCATCTCCTGTGCAATAAAATCTAACTTTCTTCCAATGCCTTCCGAAAGTTCCAGCGTTGCCTTCATATGTTCTATGTGACTTCTTAAACGCACCGTTTCTTCATCTGTACAAATCTTATCGGCAAACAGAATGACCTCCGATGCGAGTCTGCCTTCATCTATCTGTACATCTCCCAACAATTCATTCACCTTCGCCTCTAATTTTCCACGATACTCTGCAACAATCTGCGGAGAACGCTTTTCCACACAATCTACCAATTCTGACATTTCCTCTAATTTTTCCAAAATGTCTTTTTTCAGGTTCTCACCTTCCACAATCCGTGTGTCGCGAAATTGAGCAAATGCACCTCGCAGTGCCTTCTCCAAGCCATTCCACAGTTCCTCTTCATCTACCACCTGTTCTTCCATGGTCAGAACCTCCGGACAGCGTGACAAAGTAGACACCCGAATATCGTAATCCAATGCAAAGGTATTCTGCATCTCTTTAAAATAAGTGAGATATTCCTGTGCCAAAGCCCGGTTGTACTTTAACGACACCTGATTTTCCGAAGTATCTTCATATGTAATAAAAAGATCCACTTTTCCGCGCTGTGCATACTCTTTTAATAAGTTACGAATCGATGTTTCAAAAAAGTT
>CAZXQK010000184.1:0-3243 GCA_964642785.1 uncultured Faecalimonas sp. | reverse complement strand
CAAACATATGGTCATCTTCATTAATGGTGCCGCCTACTGCACAAAGACTGTTATGGCAGTTTGTCAGTACATACGGAATCGGGAATTTTTCCAATCCCGATGCCCTTGCCGTCTGAATAATTCCCACAAACGTAATATCATGAGATGTTAATTTATCAAATTTAATCTTCAGACGTTCCATATCTGAAGATGTGTTATGTTCTTTTAAAATACCATATGCGATGGTTTTCTTTGCGGCATCTTCTTTAGAAACACCTTGACAGACTTCCGTTCCCTGCACAAGTTCTGTTCCGTTTACAAGAAATGCGCCCTCGTCATATAACTTTATCATCCTGCTGCCTCCCAATTTAGCCTTTGTTTATTCCTGACTCTTTAAAAACTTCAAATGTGCAGATACCATAAGTGCAATCTTGAAAGTAAGTGCATCATCAAATGTTTTTACGTCCAATCCGGTAGTTCTTGTAATCTTATCCAGTCTGTATCCCAACGTATTACGATGCAGATACATCTTACGTGCTGTTTCGGAAATGTTTAAGTTGTTTTCAAAGAAAGCATTTACAGTCGCAAGCGTATCTTTATCAAGCTGTTCTACCGTACTTTCACGGAATACTTCTTCTAAGAACATTTCGCAAAGAGAACTCGGTAACTGGTGAATCAAACGTCCGATACCAAGGTCATTGTATGCAAGCACATTTCTCGCTTCGTAGAAAATGCGTCCTACATCCAGTGCCATGCTGGCTTCTTTGTAACATTTCGACACATCTCTTAATTCTTCGATGATCGTACCGTAAGCAACACGTGTATCAAGCAGCACCTCTGTGCTGAGTGCATCGGCAATTGCTTTTGCAATCTCTTCTACTTCCGCATAATCGTCCGTTTTTTCCAATGCTTTGATCAAAATGATACGACCTTCGTCTACAGATGTTACATAGTCATCTGTTCCCGTTGCATACAGGCTTTTTAAAGTTTCCATAACAATATTATCGCTTTGTTTTTTCGGTTCTACAACGAACACCACGCGTTTCAGTTCAATTGCAACATTCAGTTTTTTTGCCTGACTGTAAACATCGACCAACAGCAGGTTGTCTAAAAGCAGTTGTTGAAAGAAACGGTTTTTATCCACTTTTTTCTCCTGCAGCTGATTGACACATTCTAACTGGCTTACACACAGTTTACCAATCATTTCCACGTTGTCTGATACATTGTGAATCGCAAATACATAAATCAGATCACCTTCATATTTCACGGAAAAACAAACTGTATTTCTGATAATCTTCATATCCACCGGTGATTTTCCTAAAAATTCACGAACATTAACTCCGACTGATTCGTTACACTGTTCTGTGGTTGCAAGACATTTCCCCTGCAGATTCCAAACAGAACATTCTTCTTTCATAATACTTTTTACATCTTCAATTATTTTGTATATCGTCTGATTTGCTAACACTTTTCCATACCTCTTTCTCTTTTTTTGTATGATAGACATGAAAGCCAAAGCTACTTTTTTCTGTAACTCTGGCTCCCTGCTTTATGATTATAATCTCTTTAATAATTCTTCTCTTTGTTTTTCATAACCCGGTTTTCCAAGTAATGCAAACATATTTTTCTTGTAATCTTCTACACCCGGCTGGTTAAAAGGATTTACTCCCAAAATGTAACCACTTACACCACAGGCAAACTCGAAGAAATAGAATAACTGTCCAAGATAGAATTCGTTTTGTTCCGGAATATTAACCATAAAGTTCGGAGTCTGTCCGTCTGTATGTGCAAGAATTGTACCATTCATGGCATTCTTATTTACAAAGTCAACAGTCTTTCCTGCCAAATAATTTAATCCGTCCAAATCAACCGCTTCTTCTTTCAATAAGATTTCGTCTGCAATATGTTCTACATTAAGGACCGTTTCAAACATAATGCGTGAACCATCTTGGATAAATTGTCCCAATGAGTGAAGATCCGTCGTCAAATCAAGAGAAGCAGGGAAGATACCTTTTTGATCTTTTCCTTCACTTTCTCCGTACAGTTGTTTCCACCATTCTGAAACATAATGCAGAGACGGTTCATAGTTTGCCAACACTTCCACTGATTTTCCTTTGTTGTGCAAAATATTACGAACTGCCGCATACTTCAACGCATCATTCTCTTCAAACGGTGCTTCCAGGGCATGCTGTCTTCCGAAAGCCGCACCTTCCATCAGTTTATCAATATCTGCACCGCTGACAGCGATTGGAAGGAGTCCCACTGCCGTCAGCACAGAGAAACGTCCGCCAACGTCATCCGGAACTACGAATGTTTCGTATCCTTCTTCTGTTGCAAGTCCTTTCAATGCACCTCTGCATTTATCAGTGGTTGCATAAATTCTCTCAGCCGCTCCTTCTTTTCCGTATTTCTTTTCCAAAAGTTCTTTAAAAATACGGAACGCGATCGCAGGCTCTGTCGTTGTTCCTGATTTAGAAATAATATTAACAGAAAAATCACGGTCTCCGATTACATCCATCAAATGTTTCATATATGTAGTGCTGATATTGTTACCTACAAAATAAATCTCCGGTGTCTTGCGGATTTCTTTTGAAACCATATTGTAAAAACTGTGTCTCAAAAATTCAATTGCAGCTCTTGCCCCAAGATAAGAACCACCGATACCAATAACTAAAAGCACTTCCGAATTATTTTTGATTTTTTCTGCTGCCGCCTTGATACGGGCAAATTCTTCTTTATCATAATTCACCGGCAAATCTATCCAACCAAGGAAGTCATTTCCTGCACCTTTTCTGCTTACGAGTAAATCTGCTGCATCTCTCGTAATTTTGCTCATGTATTCCACTTCATGTTCTTTGATAAATCCATTTGCTTTGGAATAATCAAATGTTATTCTATTCTTCATAATTATCGTCCTTTCTGCATACAAATTCATAACCGATACTATTTTATCAAATATATTCCTGTTTATCAAGCCAAAAACTCCTCTAAAATCGCTCTAATTCTCATTTCCTGCTGACTTTTTTCCTCTTCTTCACATTTTTCGTCATCAATCTGTGGTTCTTCGATTTCCTGTTGCTTCTTTGCATACCGATGCATGCACACATTTTCCAAATATTCCACCATATAATTTCTTGCCGCAAGAAGCCTTGCTTTTTCACCGGACAAAAATTGAGCCAACAGCAAAGGCAGCACAAAGATGCCTGTCCATTGTATGTATTCCATCACCTGTCTTGTCACCCCATCAGTGCGAATACTTTCACA
>CAZXQK010000183.1:0-3248 GCA_964642785.1 uncultured Faecalimonas sp. | reverse complement strand
CCCCGGTCTTACTAATGTTTCCCACGTATCGTTTTCTCTACGTTTCAAAAGCAGAACCTCGATTTTCGCATCGGTTCCTTCTTTTGCACCAAAGAGTCTGGCAGGAATGACCTTCGTTTCGTTGATTACCAGACAGTCCCCTTCCTCCAGATAATCTGCAATCTCCTTGAACACATGATGCTCCACCGCTCCGGTTTCCTTGTCCAGCACAAGAAGCCTGGAACCGGAACGGTCCTCTAACGGATCCTGTGCAATCAGTTCTTCCGGTAAATCAAAATAAAACTCTTCTTTTCTCATTTTGTTCCCCTACGCTCTCATTTGTGCGCCAAGTTTTTCTTCTAATGTCGCAATCACCTTTTCCATAATGGCATCTGTCATTTCATCTGTCACATCACATTCCTCAGATGTCAGTTGAAGTTTGAATGCCATACTCTTCTTATCCGGTCCCAATTTTTCACTTTCAAAAATGTCAAATAAAGTCACCTTTTTAATCATTGTATCACAAGTTTTAATTGTGTCAATGGCAGTGCCGCATTCTACCTTTTTATCAATCAAAACGGAAATGTCCCTGCTGTTTCCTTTAAACGGACTTTCCGGTGTATACTTGATTGCTGTTTTAAACAGTTCTGAAAGCAGGCTGTAGTTGAGTTCCGCAAGGAAAATCTTTGTATCTGCCTTTTTGCCTCCTGCAATGTTCATATTATCCACAATTTCATAACGGAGTTGTCCGAAATGACCGATTTTCTGTCCCTTGCAATATACATCTGCGGTTCTGCCCGGATGCAGATATGGTACGCTGCCTCTCCTGTAGTCAAATGTTAAATCATTATAAGAAGCAAAGTTTTCCAATGTTTCTTTCAATGCAAAGAAATCTTCAGATGCACCGCAGGTTCCCAGACACAATATCTTCTGCTCTACCGGTGGCTCTGTAAGCGGCAGTGCCTTCGGCAGATAAATATTGGCCAGTTCAAAGAAACACATGGTTTCGTTGCCATTTTTAATATTGTTCTCCATGACTTTCACCATGGACGGTGCCATAATGGTTCTCATGATGCTCAAATTTTCCGTAATCGGGTTAAGCAGTTCCACCACCTGTCTTTCTTTTGCATCTTCCGGAATCAGGAACATGTCAAAGTCTGTTTTTGCAGTCATTGCAATCGTCTGGATTTCAAAATATCCTTGTGAGCATAAGTATTCCTTCACTGCAAGTTCCTTCGACTGATATCTGTTTAAGCCACCGTTGGTTACCTTTGCATCGTCAAGGAAAGTTGGAATCACCTTGTCATATCCATACTCACGAATCACTTCTTCTGCAATATCCTGATATCCTTCGATATCATCACGATATCTCGGAATGGCAAGTGTCAGTTCTCCGTCTTTTAATTCCACATCAAACTGGAGAGCCAAAAGAATATTCACCATTTCTTCTTCCGGTACTTCAATCCCAAGCACTCTGTTCACCTGCTCCGTTTTCACCTTGATCACTCGCTTTTCAGTAGATGCACCGCCGCTTACATCAAAGTGGCTGGAACTGATTTTTGCAACCCCCAAAGTCTGTGTCAGATTCAGGGCTCTTGCCATACCGCACTCAACCGTATATTCATCAATTCCCTTTTCAAATCTTGCCGCAGCATCTGAACGAAGTCCCAGTCCTCTGGAAGTCTTACGCACACTGTCCTTCAAAAACTTTGCAGACTCAAACAATACTTCTTTGGTGGTCTCTTTGATTTCACTGTTTAAACCGCCCATAACACCTGCAAGACCGACTGCTTTTTCCTTGTCACAGATTACCAGATTGTTATGGTTTAATACACGTTCCTTTTCATCCAGCGTCGTTAACATTTCTCCGTCTTCCGCTCTGCGGACAACAATAGAAGCACCCTCTAATGTATCCAGGTCAAATGCGTGCATCGGCTGTCCGATTTCCACAAGTACATAGTTTGTAATATCAACCATGGCATTAATTGCATTGTGACCAACTGCAATCAGTCTTCGTTTCATCCAAAGTGGAGATTCCATGTTTTTCACATCATAAATATAATGTCCCAAATATCTCGGACAAGTTTCCTGATCCAGCACATTCACGCTGATTGCCTCATTAACTGTTCCGTCTTCTGTGTAACTGTAATCCGGTGCCTTATAAGGTTTCTTTAAAAATGCCGCTACTTCTTTTGCAATTCCGACTACCGACTGACAGTCCGGACGGTTAGCTGTAATAGAAATATCAAACAGGTAATCATCCAATTCCAGATACTCTCTCATTTCCATACCAAGCGGAGCATCCTCAGCCAAAATCATAATACCGTTGACATCCGCACCCGGATACCATTCCTTATCAATCGCCAATTCTTCTCCTGAGCAAAGCATACCATAGGACATCATGTCTACCATTTTTCTCGGTTGAATTTCAAGGCCGCAAGGCAGTTTTGCACCCACTAATGCTGCCGGAACTTTAGCGCCTTCAAACACGTTGTCTGCACCCGTCAGGATCAAATGGTCATGTCCCTTTTCTCCACAATCCACATGACAAATCTGCAAATGCGTTCCTTCATAATGTTCCATTGCCGTAATCTGACCGACTACAACCTGTTCCATATTTTCTCCCAGATATTCCATTCCTTCCACTTCGAATCCGGCAGAAAAGAGTTTCGTTTCCAGTTCTTTTGGTTCGATGTCTATATCCACATAATCTTTTAACCAACTATATAAAATCTTCATAATGTCCTCCTCTTTATGCCTTAAATTGTTTCAAAAATTCGATATCGTTTTCAAATAATTTACCCATGTGGTTAATACCGTATTTCAGCATCGCAATACGTTCAATACCGATGCCAAATGCAAGTCCTGAATATTTAGAAGAATCAATTCCACAATTTTCCAATACTTTATTATTCACAACACCACCGCCTAATACTTCAATCCATCCGGTGCCTTTACAAAGCGAACATCCCTTTCCACCACACTTAAAGCAGCTGACATCCACCTCTACAGACGGTTCTGTAAACGGGAAATAGGACGGACGCAGTCTTGTCTTCGCCGCATCGGAAAACAGTGCTTTTACAAACTGATCCAACATTCCCTGCAAATCGCAAAGGGTGATATGTTTATCCACAACAAGCCCTTCCATTTGGCTGAACATCGGTGAATGTGTTGCGTCACTGTCTGAACGGAACACTTTTCCCGGAACCAGTACTTTAATCGGCGGTTTCTGTGCATCCATCACGCGAATCTGTCCCGGTGATGTATGT
>CAZXQK010000182.1:0-3277 GCA_964642785.1 uncultured Faecalimonas sp. | reverse complement strand
GATGTCAACCGTTCATCACGTTAGATATCCTAATAAATACTTATAACCCCATCGCTTCTAATGGTTCGTTAAGTATCTCTGTTCCCGGAAGTACAAACCTTCCGTCCGATATAATCAAAATCCGGCTGCCATCTGTTTTCACCACACTGATTTCGCCCAGTTCATCATAAGGAATGGTAATATCCGTATGACAATTGAAATACGCCTTAGATATATCTTCTTTTCTTAATATAGAAACAGAATTATCCTTTGCCACGATTTCTTTTCCATTCGGATTGTAAACACGATTTTCCTCGCTCCAACTATAGCAGGTATCTCCAATAGCAAAATGCGGTCCTGTCTTCTCTGCAATCAGAATCGGAAATTTATCTTCAATCTGATATTTTCTTGCAACCACGTACGCTGTCGTGTTTGTCCCAATAGCAAACTCGCCCATCGGAAGAGTATCATGATTATGAAAGACATTTTCCCTGATAAACTTTCTGCCTTCTTCTGCATCCTCAAAATTACTGCATCCGTAATCCACAATCATTCCATCCCGGAACGTCATTTTCAAATCCCGATACTGCAATTCATTCAGGTACACTTTGCTGACATTTAAAATTCCATCCGTCCCTTCCAATACCGGAGATGTAAAAACCTCACCTGCCGGAATGTTTACATCAGCAACACAATTTTCAAAAATCGTTTCCTTATCCGGAGCATTCAGTCTGTAAAGTCGGATGTTTAAATCTGTTTTGTTTCCGTCTTTTCCCGATACATGAACATACTCGCCCTTATCCAGTGCATCAATGATGATCTGCTGTACTTTTTCATATAATTCGGCATCCAATGTATTGATTCGAATGATTTTATCAAAAATCTCCGCATATCTGTCACCGATTTCCGGAATCGGATATGCAACAATCGTAAAACTGCGTTCTTCTCCTTTGATATATTGGTTGGTAAGCTGTCCCGCTTTGCTGTCATACAAAACTGACAACTGCCGTTGTTTCTCACTCAACCGCAGTGCCTGTTCCTTTTGAACCGGAGAAAATGGTTCTTCGCCAAACACTTCCATCACCGCCGGACCTGCATAAACAGCCGCCCAATCTTTATGCTGTTCATATGCATTCTTCATGACATCAAGTTTTCGTTCTACAAACTTCTTATCCAAAAACAATGACTGGTCATCCCGATGATCATATTCATACTGCTTATTCGGACTTCCACCGCAAAACCCTGATTTCCGCCCGGCTTTCTTCGTCACTGCATGAACAGTTGCCCGGTAAATCGTCGGACGAAGACCCATTTTTTCAAAATTATCAATTGCCTTTCGAATAACTCTCTCGAACCCCAGCTGATAATGAATATTTACAACTTTTTTCTTCGACAGATCAATGCCTGCCAATTCGAAACCTTTGCGGTACCCTTCCGTATAAGCCGCAGCCATACGGTCAATCTCCTCTTGCGGAAGTTCGTTCAGATGTCTTGCCGTTCCTATCTCATTTTCCGAAACATATTCCCCATAACAATACAGATAACTCAAATCCTCCAGATTACTGTTTTCGATGATATCTACAGCAAAACAGTCTTCCGGATTCACCTGCTCTTTTATACGGTCTGCCAAAAACACATCACTGTAATCACTTGCATACCAATAAATAATGCTCTTAACCTCAGGAATGTCCGGTTCCCTGACATCTTCAAAGCAATTGTAAACTTCAATAAACAGTTCATTACAGATAGTCAGATATTCTAACCTCTGTTCGTAAACATATGGAATTTCGCTTCGGATCTCCGTATACAAAAAACTCAAAATCTGTCCGATTTCTTCTCCTAATTTTACAACTGCATATGTCGGATTTGCAAAACTAACTTCATAGTTTTCACCAAATACATCTTCATAAAGTTTCCTATTTTCTGTCTGCAACTCTTCCAACGTACAGTTTTCATTCGTTTTTTCCGCAAGCCGATTCCTAATTGCGTCGATTTCTAAGATGAATTGCGCAACCTTCCAAAAATAATCTCGATACTTTGAGATTACCGTATCCTCCTTTGCAATCATCCGAATACGCTCTATTGTCAGTTCATATCTTTCTTTCATTAAAATAAACCTCTGCAAAAAATTAAAACAAATCCCAAAATATAAATTGCACTGCATACCGCTCCTATTTTACAAGTCAAATAGTTTTTCTCACGTTCCCTAAATCCACGCAGTGCCAAATACATACCACCTCCGGACAATACGAACGCCACCAATCCCAAGCCACCGATAATCGGTGCCGCTGTTCCTTCACTGGTATATGCCTTTGCAAACAGTACGACCATCACAATCAAAACCACCGCAGAAACCACACAAGAAGCACTTCCTCTTTTAGCATGTTTTAATTTTGCCTGCCCGTATTTGCGTCTTTTTCTATTTCGCTCTTTCTCTTTTCGTGCCATACTTTCTCCTCATCGTATTCCATACGAGAAAACATAAATATCCTATCGCAACACCGGTGGTATTCAGCAGCAAATCATCCACATCAAACCTTCCCACTTTTGTAATCAGTTGAAAGACTTCCACCAAAAGACTGAAAGAACAGCCATCCACCAAAGTCGCCCAAAAACTGCGTTTGTCACCCGCCATCGGCTCCATAAAGCCAAACGGAACAAAAATTAACACATTTCCAAACAGATTGATATATGACATCATGCCCAATTGTTTTCGGTACTCCCAAAAACGTTCGATTTCTTTAAACGGAGTTAAATTATAATGATAATTTTCCATCACTCCGGTTCTGCCATACAGTTCAGAAAAAATCAAAAAATACAATAAAAAGAAAATATACATTCCAAATATAATTTTCTTTTTCATCTCTAATCCTCTCCTGCTATTTCACACCGTACTGTTCATAGTATGCGTCAATTGCGTTTTTCAATGTATCATCAATGATAATTTCTCCACGATATTCTTTATTATGTAAATGTTCTACCACTTCTTTCATAGTTACAATCGCATTTGCATCAAATCCATATTTTTCTTCAATTTCATCCAATGCACTCATCTTTCCGCCAAGACCGACTTCCATACGGTTCAACGAAACCATAAGACCGACAATCTCAACATTCGCTGCGTTTCGTACCTTCGGTACTGTTTCTTCCATTGATTTTCCGGAAGTCGTAACGTCCTCAATCATAATCACTCTGTCACCATCCTGCAGTTTACTTCCAAGAAAACTTCCTTTATCTGCACCATGGTCTTTTTCTTCTTTACGATCAGAGCAATAACGGATTTCTTTTCCGTACAAAT
>CAZXQK010000181.1:0-3283 GCA_964642785.1 uncultured Faecalimonas sp. | reverse complement strand
AATGGATAACTGAGCGTGACTTTGTATACGAAACAGTACTTGAAGCAGATGAAAATCTTTTGAAGGAAGAATCTGTAAGACTGGTATTTGAAGGCATTGATCTTTTTGCGGAAATCTATATCAATGGACAGCTGCTTGGAAAAACGGAAAACATGTTTCTTGCATATCAATATGAAATATTACCATATTTGATACATGGACAGAACCGGTTGAAGGTTGTCATGAAATCAACGGCAAAGGCTATAAAAGAAGGGAAAAAACCGAACGATTATATTTCGGTTTTTAACACAAAACGATTTTTCCTTCGAAAGGCACAGTGTCATTTTGGCTGGGACTGGGCACCGGATATGCCGGGATATGGTATTTGGGGCAAAGTGTATATGGAAGCAGGGTCAAAATACCGTATCAGAGATATTCATTATATGACAGATGAGAAAGGGACAGTCACGTTCTTTGCAGAGACGGAGTATAATTTGTTAAATATTTATGCCCCGGGGAGTGTTGTGGCAGTAGCCGGTGTAGAAAAAAAAGGAGATACACTCCGCTTTTCCGTGTCCGCAGAACCATTTCAAGAACCGGTCTGGACAAAGGAATGCAGTCTCGAGGGAAGCAAAGGTTTTGTGAATTTTGAGTATGAGAATCCGAAACTTTGGTGGCCGGCAGGATATGGAAAGCAGCCATTGTATCTGTATCGGATAGAACTTGTGAGAGACGGAAAAGTCTGTGATTCAAAATGTGGAAGATTCGCACTTCGTACCGTAAAGGTTTTGGAAAATCCGTGTGGTGATAGGCAGTTGACTCATACACTGTATGTGAATGATACAAAAATCTTCATGAAAGGTTCAAATTGGGTTCCGATGGATTGTTTTACAGGCACTATTACCAGAGAAAGATATGAACATTTTATCGACCGGGCGGTAGAAGGTAATTATAATATGCTTCGTGTCTGGGGTGGTGGAATCTATGAGACAGAAGATTTTTTTGAATTGTGTGATGAAAAAGGGATTATGGTATGGCATGATATTGCACTTGCCTGTTCCGATGTGCCGGAGAAGGAGAAAGCATGGGTGGACAATTTTTTAAGGGAAGTAGAATATCAGGTTCGCAGGCTCAGGGTACACCCGTCATTGGTATATTGGAGCGGAGGCAATGAAAGACCGGGAAGTTTTGCCATGGAGACATCGAAAGGAGATTCCTTGATCAATTATACAGTGCCCGGATTTGTCAACTTCTATGACAACACAAGACCGTATTACCGCCAGTCTCCATGTTCCTATACAGATATTGGAAATGACCCGTCAAACGGTGACTGTCACTGGGGAAACTTCGAACGGTGTCTGACGGACGGAGTAGCGGATTACCGCAGTTATATTTCAGAAAAGATAGCACCGCTTGCCTCAGAGTGTGCCATTATGGGTCCATGTAGCGAAGAATCTTTCCGAAAATTCATGCCGGAAGATAAACTGTGGCCGATGAATGAAGTCTGGAAGGACAGGTTGACAGATAATCCGGGTTCTTTTGTAAAGATGGACTTTGCAGAACGTGAGTTCTTCTATGCAGAACAGTTTTATGGAACACCAAAGAATCTGACGGATTTTATAGCAAAAGGAATGCAGGTTCATGCGGAGGCAATCCGCGCCGAACTGGAAATCATGAGAGCACATAAAGAACTTTGTTCCGGGTTTATGAATTGGATGTATAATGACATCTGGCCGCAGGCAACCTGGTCAGTTGTAGATTATTACGGAGAACCGAAACAGGCATACTATCAGATGAAGCGCTCTTTTGAACCGGTAATGGTTACATTTTTTCAACATCAGGATGGCAACACACAATTGGCAGTCGTGAATGACAGGATTATACCATACAGTGACACTGTACGATATCATGTGAAAGATTTTGCAGGAAATGTGCTTTTTGAAAATGAATGTGAGGTAAAAGAACTTGTGAATGCCAGTATGACAGAAACAGTGTCATTTAACTGTGACAGAGATGACGTTTACCTGACAGCTTCATACATGGCAGATGGTGAAATGCGGAAGACGTTATATTCGCCACATTTTTGGAGAAACGTGAAGTTTGTAAGTGATTATGAGGTGGAAATGGAACAAGTGTCGGATGTTAGTGTGTGTGTGAAAATTCATGCAAACGCATTTGCAAAATCGGTGTTTGTATCGCATAAGGATAATTTTAAATTCACATACAGTGACAATTATGTTGATATAGAAGCAGGTGACACTGTCGAGATCATTGTTTCAGGAATGGAGAAGTTTAGCAAAGAAGATTTGAAAATATCTGATTTTGCGTTGCTGACAAAATAGGAAAGCAGGGAGTAAGATGATAGTAAAACAATATATAAAAGAGTTCGAAACCCATGGATTGGGATTGTTTGTTCATTTTGGGATTTACAGTGTAATCGGAAGGGGAGAATGGATCAAACATATTAACAAAATCACAGGGGAAATGGATAATGACGAATATTATTCCTATGCTGAAAAATTTAATCCTGAACAGGATTGGGCAAGGCGTTTGGCAAAAATTGCAAAAGATGCGGGATGCAGATACATTACACTGACAACAAGACATCATGATGGATTTTCCCTGTATGATACCTGTGGTTTAAGTGATATGGATTCGGTGCATTTTTGCGGTCGGGATCTGGTAAGAGAATTTGTAGATGCATGTAATGAAGCCGGTTTGCTCCCTTTCTTTTATCATACGATCATTGACTGGTATGACAATCGATACAAAACAGATTTTAAAGCTTATCTTCAATATCTGCGGGATAGTGTAGAGATTTTATGTAAAAATTATGGTAAGATCGGAGGATTGTGGTTTGATGGAATGTGGGATGCAGATGTAGACTGGGAGGAAGATGCATTATATGGAACCATTAGAAAATGGCAGCCGGAAGCCATGATCATCAATAACACCGGACTGTCAGAACTTGGGAAACTCGGACATATAGAACTGGACAGCGTTACATTTGAGCGTGGAAAACCACAACCGATCAATATGGAAGGCTCACCGAAATATATTGCCAGTGAAATGTGTGAGACTATGGCGGAACATTGGGGATATGCAAAGAACGATCTGAAGTTTAAATCTTCTACGGACATCATTGAAGAGTTGGCTGAATGTCGACGCTATGGTGCGAATATGCTTTTGAATGTCGGACCGAAAGGCGACGGACTTCTCCGGACGATGGATATGGCAATTTTGGAGGCAGTTGGAATCTGGACGGCTGTCTACGATGAAGCCATCCGTACTGCCAGACCGACAG
>CAZXQK010000180.1:0-3283 GCA_964642785.1 uncultured Faecalimonas sp. | reverse complement strand
TCTTAAGTCACCTTTTCTTTGTGGTCCGTCAAGAGTCATTTGATCTCCTGTGTAAGCATGGATCGTGCACATGATACCGGATTTGATCGGTGCCAATTTGTTTAATGCGTCAGCCATTGGAGCTAAACAGTTTGTTGTACAAGAAGCAGCTGAAATAACTGTATCTTCTGCTTTCAATGTCTCGTGGTTTACGTTGTAAACGATTGTCGGAAGGTCATTTCCGGCCGGAGCAGAGATAACAACTTTTCTGGCACCTGCTTTGATATGAGCTTCTGCTTTTGCTTTTGATGTGTAGAATCCTGTACATTCTAATACTACATCAACACCGATTTCTCCCCATGGAAGTTCTTCAGCGTTAGCTTTTGCATAAATTTTGATTTCTTTTCCGTCAACGATGATAGAATCTTCTGTTGCAGAAACTTTGTCACATAAAGCATATCTGCCTTGTGATGAATCGTATTTTAATAAGTGAGCTAACATTGCTGGAGATGTTAAGTCGTTGATTGCAACTACTTCATATCCTTCTGCACCAAACATCTGTCTGAATGCAAGACGTCCAATACGTCCGAAACCATTAATCGCTACTTTTACTGCCATGATTAATTTCCTCCTAAATTAAAAAATGTTTTATCTATGGTGAATATTCTCCAACTTTGTTAAAGAATAATCAACTCCACATAAGATTGTACTAAACTTAGCACAAAATTTCAAGTGCTTTTTGAATTTTATGAAAGTATACAAAATTTCTGTTTTCTTTGTCGAAATTCTGTATAATATTGAAACCCTTTTTATTCATCTCTTATGATGGTACCACCACCAAGCACATAGTCGCCATCGTAAAAAACAACAGCCTGCCCCGGCGTAATCGCCCTCTGCTGTTCCTCAAAGGTACACAAAATCTCGTCTGCCCCCGTCTTTTCAACGATACACCACGCACCTTTGTGGTTGTAGCGGATTTTCGCAAATACACGCATCGGCTCCGTCAAATCCGGAACGGACATGAAGTTCAATCGGTTTGCCCTTACATGATAAGATAGGGAATCCTCATGCGTTCCAATAACAACCTCATTAGTCTCCGGTCGGATTTCAACGACAAATGCCGGATATCCCAGTGCCAGTCCCAGTCCTTTTCTCTGTCCCACCGTATAGTGGGTAATCCCTTTGTGTCGCCCCAGCATCTTGCCTTCCAGAGTCACAAAATTCCCTGTTGGAAGTTCATTGTCAAGTGTCTGCTCGATAAATTCTGCATAATCTCCGTCCGGCACAAAACAGATATCCTGACTGTCAGGCTTGTTTGCTACGCGTAAGTTTATTTTTTCTGCCAGTTGCCTTACTTCCTCTTTGGAATAAGCACCAACCGGCATTAAGGTTTTCGAAAGTTGGTCCTGCGTCAGATTATAAAGTGCATAGGTCTGATCCTTCGCCGGTGTTGCAGAACGCTTCAATGAATATCTTCCGTTCGGCAACTGTTCAATTCTTGCATAATGACCGGTTGCAATGTAATCTGCACCAATATCCATGCTTCTTTTCAACAGAGATTCCCATTTCACGTAGCGGTTGCACGCAATACAGGGATTCGGTGTTCTCCCATGCAGATATTCATCGATGAAATAGTCAATGACCTTTTCTTTAAATTCTTTTTTGAAATTCATAACATAGTAAGGAATGTCAAGAGCCGCCGCAACCCGTCTTGCATCATCCACTGCACTCAGCCCACAGCAACCGCCGTTTTCCTGCTCAGTTTCCCTTTCCTCATCCTGCCAGATCTGCATGGTCACACCGATCACATCATAGCCCTGTTCTTTCAACAGGTACGCAGCAACGGATGAATCCACTCCCCCTGACATTCCAACTACTACTTTTTTAGTATTCTTCACTTTCTTCTTCCTCATCCTCATGAATATCAGACTTCGGTTTTTCTAACCCTTCAATCTTGATACCATGTTTTTCTGCATAATCCCAAAGTGCTGCATGAATGGCTTCCTCAGCCAGCAATGAGCAATGTACTTTTACCGGTGGAAGTCCGTCTAACGCTTCCATCACCGCTTTATTCGTCACCTTTAACGCTTCGTAGATGGATTTCCCCTTTACTAATTCGGTAGCCATACTGCTGGTTGCAACTGCCGCACCACAGCCAAAAGTTTTGAATTTCACATCTTGGATAATCTGATTCTCATCAATATCAAGATAAATTCTCATAATATCTCCGCATTTTGCATTTCCCACAGTCCCTACACCGCTTGCATTTTCAATTTCTCCTACATTTCTCGGATTTTGGAAATGATCCATTACTTTCTCTGTATACATATTTTTCGCTCCTTTTTTCTCTTTATACTTCTTTTTTCTGTTTTGCAACAAAATCTTCATATAATGGTGACATATTTCTCAGGTTTGCCACAATCTCTTTCAAACTGTCCACCACATAATCCAAGTCTTCCTTCGTCGTCTCTTCACTCAGAGTCAAACGCAAAGAACCATGTGCAATCTCATGTGGCAGTCCGATTGCCAGTAACACATGAGACGGATCTAAAGAACCGGATGTACATGCTGAACCGCTGGATGCACAAATCCCTTTCATATCCAGCATGATAAGCAGCGACTCGCCTTCAATAAACCGGAAACTAAAATTTGCATTGTTCGGCAGACGATGTGTTGCATGCCCGTTTAATCTGGTGTACGGAATTTCATCCAGTACTCTCTGAATCAGGTAATCACGAAGTTCTGCTTCTTTTTTCGTCCGTTCTTCCATTGTACTCACCGCACGCTGTGTAGCCGCACCGATTCCTACGATGCCCGGCACATTTTCAGTTCCTGCCCGCCGTTTTCTCTCCTGTGCACCACCATGTACAAAGGAACGGATTTTCACTCCTTTTCGAATATAAAGGAAACCGATCCCCTTCGGTCCGTTGAGTTTATGACCGCTGGCACTGAGCATATCGATCTGACAGTCATTGACATCGATTGGAAGTTGTCCGAATGCCTGCACCGCATCAGTGTGGAACAAGATTCCATGTGCATGTGCAATCTCTCCAATCTCTTTGATTGGCTGAACCGTGCCGATTTCATTGTTTGCAAACATCACAGAAATCAAAATAGTGGTCGGTCTGATTGCCGCTTTTAAATCCTCTAATTTTACGGTACCATATTCATCCACATCCAGATAGGTCACTTCAAAGCCTGCTTTTTCCAGATAGTCACAGGTATGCAATATGGCATGGTGTTCTATTTTCGTAGTAATAATATGATTTCCTTTGTTCTTATAGGCTTCTGCCGTGGCCTTCAA
>CAZXQK010000179.1:0-3372 GCA_964642785.1 uncultured Faecalimonas sp. | reverse complement strand
GAAAAAAGAGAACAGTTTCAACAAATGCTTCAAGATGCTAAAAACGACAAATTCGACTTAATCATTACAAAAGAGATTTCTCGATTTGCAAGAAATACGTTAGATAGTATTCAATATACCAGACAATTGTTAGGTAATGGAGTATGCGTATGGTTTCAAAATGATAATATCAATACAATTGATGACGATAGCGAATTTCGATTGACTATCATGGCTGGTGTCGCACAAGATGAAATTCGCAAACTTTCAAGTCGTGTTAGGTTTGGACATGCTCAATCTATCAAGAATGGAGTTGTACTTGGTAATTCGCATCTTTATGGATATGACAAAGACAATGGTCGGTTAATAATAAATGAAAAAGAAGCTCCTATGATTCGTTTGATTTTTGAAAAGTATGCAACAGGAACATGGACTACACCTATGATAGAAAATCTTTTGTATGAAAAAGGTTATAGAAATTACAAGGGTGAAAAAATTAGCCGAACAGTTATAGGTCATATTATCAAAAATCCAAAATATAAAGGATTTTATGCAGGTGGCAAGGTTAAGATTGTTGACATGTTTACTAAAAAGCAAGAATTTGTGCCAGAAGAAGAATGGGTAATGTATAAAGACAATGGTGATCGAGTTCCAGCTATTGTCGATGAAGAAACTTGGGAGATGGCAAATAGATACTTCAAAGAACGTGGTGATGCTATTAAAAGTCATAGAAGATCTTTCAAGGTAAACAATATATTTACAGGCAAGATTTATTGTGGTAACGATAGTTCCCCATACTGGTTAAAGCAAAGAACTGTTCGTGGTAAACTTGATTCCAAATGGGTGTGTAGTCATAAGATTAAAAATGGTGCAAAAAGTTGCAATTCTTTCCCGGTTGGTGAAGATGAGTTGAAGATTATGATAGCACAAATTTTAAATTCTGCGATTGACAATTACGATGAAATAATCGAAAGATATACGTCTTTATATCAAGATATCATATTAAAAAAAGTTGATAACACAGATAAAATCAAACGCATAAATGATGAAATTGAAACAATAAAGCAGCGAGCAGAAAAAATTTTGGATTATAATCTTTTGGGAAAAATTTCAGATAAAGAATTTTTAAGGCGTAACGAAGATTATTCTCGTCAAATAGAACAATTGCAAGATGAATTAGAAACTATATTAAATCAAGAAGAATCTCCAATAGAATTGAAGGATCGAATTAATTTAATAAAAAATAAATTGGATGAATTTATTGGAGTAACACCTGATGATATTACTTGCGATGTTGTGAATCGTTTGGTGTCAAAAATTTTAATTTATCCTAATGAAGACAAAAGTGCAAAAGTTGAAATTTATATAAAAGACAACTCGTATTATTCTGGTTTTTATCAGAAAAATAAAATGAGTTGTTCTGAAAACATCTTTAAGAAAATGATCGAACAGCAAGAAAAACAAATGTCAGGTAAATAAGACAGAGTATGAAAAAACGGTGCGGTTTCAGATGAAATCGCATCGTTTTTTTTCGCGCCATTTTGAAGGAGATGTGCGATTGAATCGCTCAAATAACCGGTAAAAGTGAGAATAATTACGAAAACCGCACGCATATGCAATCTGCTCAGCGGATTGTGAGGTTATTTCAAGAAGATATTCGGCTTGCTTGATTTTTAAATGGTTCATATACTCAAAAGGCGTCATCATATATTCTTTTTTAAAAACATGAATCACATGATTTTTGCTGAAATGGAATGTCTCGCATATCCTTTCCAGCGTAAGCCCGGTTGTATAATTTTTTGCAATAAATTCTGCGATTTGGTCTGCAACGGTTACCTCTTTTTTTTGCTGATATAAGCGTGAAAGAAGTTCAAAAAAGACAGCAGTCTGTTCGATATAGGATGCGTTGTTATGGCAGAGCATATCCAACCGTTCCATGAGTGGATTTAAATCTGTGTAATCAAAATATCCCTGCCTGTTCAAAACAGATTCTTCATTTTTCCACTCGCCAAGAAAATGAACAAACAGATATTTGGGAGCATCACTGGCAAGTTCACCGTCCTGATACTGATTCCTTTTTTGGATATAATATTCTCCGGCGTGTATCTCACGCTGCACACCATTTTCAGAAAAGCGCAGTACACCATCAAAAACCAGTAATAGAATATCTTCTTCACTGAATCTCTTGACGTGGTGTTCGCTTTTGTTAAAATAGCGAAGGGAAGAATAGAGATAGGTTATTGGTTTGTTCATATCGATACCGTTCATGGAATACCTCCATTTTTGCTACTATCCTATGTATAACAAATACAGTGTGATATTGTCAATCATTTCTGTGATATAAAGCATGTTTTATTAAAAAAATAAGTGATAAACTGTATGTAATAAATACAAAGGAGTTGTAAACATGAGAAAATGGAATTTTTATACGACAAATGAGATTAAGCCGACCGGCTGGCTGAAAAGACAATTGGAGATTCAAGCCGAAGGATTGAGCGGGAATCTGGATAAGGTGTGGCGTGACGTAAGAGACAGCGCCTGGATTGGTGGAGACGCAGAAGGATGGGAGAGGGTTCCGTACTGGCTGGATGGTTTTATTCCACTTGCATATCTGCTGGAAGATGAGGATTTGATTGAAAGAGCAAAAAAATATATTGATGCAATCGTTTCTCAGCAAAAACCAAACGGATGGATTTGTCCATGCAGAGAGGAGCAAATTCCGACATATGATACATGGGCAGTATTGTTGATCACGAAAGTACTGACGGTTTATTACGAATGTTCCAGAGATGAAAAAATCCCGGAAGTCATTTACCGGACGCTGAAAAATTATTATGAATTATTGTCAGCAGGAACCATAAAACTCTTTGATTGGGGGACATATCGCTGGTATGAAGGGTTTATTGCAATTTCATTTATTTATGAAAGATATCATGAAGAATGGATTGTAGAACTGGCTCGAATGATAAAGACGCAGGGAGTGGATTACACGACGATAACAGAAAACTGGAAGAGACCATTGAATAAATGGGATTGGAATACACATATCGTAAATCTTGTAATGATGTTAAAGTCAGAAGCAGTTTCTAATGATATTTTGAACTTGGATTACCAGGATCAGGCAGAGCATTTAAGAGAAATTTTGGATCAGTATAACGGTACTCCGGTCGGATTGTTTACAGGTGATGAATGTCTGTCCGGCTTAAGTCCGATACAGGGGACTGAATTGTGTGCGGTGGTAGAGCAGATGTACTCATATGAGCATTTGTTTGCATATACCGGGGATAATCGATGGGCAGAAAGATTAGAAACAATCGCATTTAACGCATTGCCGGCGACCATCAGTGATGATATGTGGACCCATCAGTATGTGCAGATGAGCAATCAGATTTC
>CAZXQK010000178.1:0-3372 GCA_964642785.1 uncultured Faecalimonas sp. | reverse complement strand
ACCTAATACATATGGGTATGTGACGGTTAAGTTCGATGACAGGCTCATAATACAGGGAATCCCGTTTGATATTTCTAAACATGGAAGCAGAAAGGCAATCGGTAAAGGCTGGGCAAGGGTAAAAATAATGGAAAACAGCATCAGATAGCCTCCGATTTTGGTAATCGTCTCAAAACCGTTCATGATAGCGGTATCCACAATCTGAAAATCGAACCAAAGATTTGGCAGGGTGTTGGAGGCAGATTTCTTACAAGGATAGTGATAACATCTGCGAAAGAGAAAACTGCATATTATAGGCGAAAGCACCAGTATCAGCATGGTTTTAAAAAGCAGATTTTTTTCCTGAAAGGTCTGCATGATGATGTAACTGATGATGAACATGGGACTGGTGTTATTACAGAAAGATAGCAGATATTGTCCTTCTTCTTTGGAGATTTGTTTCTCCTGATACAAATCAGCAATGACTTTTGCACCCATCGGATATCCACACAAAAATCCGATAAAGACGGCATAGCAGGAAACTTCTGAAATATGAAACAGTTTCTGCAGGAACGGACGCAGGGCGTGGGAAATGCGAAAGACGCAGTTGGTCCGGATACAGAGATTGGATAATATCAGAAACGGAAGCAGGGTTGGAAGGAGTGTTTGAAACCAAAGCAATAGTCCGTTTGAGGCACCTGTGAAGGTTTCCATCGGAAAGCATAGCATGAGAAGCAGGATTCCAAGAAGCAGAAATAGTAACATGGTTCACCAACCTGTTTTTTTACATTTTATGAAAAATCCGGTGGTTTATTCGCATATAGTGAAAGAAAAAAGGTGCGTTTTGGATTTGCGAAAAACAGTGTGGGTAGCAGCACTTATTATATGTGCGGCGTTTGGGATTACGCTGCTTACGGGGCACCTTAAAGAGAAAAGTCAGATAAAAAGACTGCGGGATGATGTTGTGAGTTCCGGTCTCTATCGAGAGCAGAATGTGGGGGAAGAAATGATAGCGTTTCTTCGCACGGTAAAACAGCCGGGATACTATGTGGGATTGTATTTGCTAGAAAGTGATTTTGGATATGAGAAATGGAAAAACGATATTCGGACAAAGGATTTTGCGGAAGTTGAAAAACGGTGGTCAAAAGAGCCGGAATTTTTAGAGTATCTGAAATTCAGTAATGCAATCTGGAATGACGTAACGTATTTTCCAGTACCCGAATTTACCAATGCGAAAAATCTGACCGTTTCTTACGGAAATACATGGCTCTCAGAGCGGACTTACGGTGGTGAGCGTGGACATGAAGGAACGGACTTGATTGCCGGAAAGAATCAGAGAGGCTTATATCCGATTATTAGTATGACCGACGGAATCGTAAAGAAAATGGGCTGGCTGGAAAAGGGCGGATACCGGATTGGGATTGAAAGTGAAAGCGGTGCGTACTTTTATTATGCACACTTGGATTCTTATGCAAATCTGAACGAGGGAGATTTGGTGAAAGCAGGCGATATCCTTGGATTTATGGGTGACAGCGGATACGGGCCGGAAGGAACTGTCGGACAGTTTGTAGTGCATTTACATCTTGGAATTTATATCTATCCGGAGGGAAAAGAAACCAGTATTAACCCATATTGGGTGCTAAGATATATTGAAAATTCAAAGGTAAAATGTTATACTGAAGAATAATGTGGATACGGAGGATGAAGATGGATTTACCAATTGCATTTGTAGAGAAAATGAAACGTCTTCTCGGAGACGAGTTTGATGATTATATCAGATGTTACGAAGAAAAACGTTTGTACGGGCTTCGTGTGAATACAAAGAAAATCAGCGTGGAGGAATTTCAGAAAATCTGTCCTTTTGACATCACGCCGATTCCATGGATTGAGAATGGATTTTATTATGACGGAGAAACAGTGCAGGCCTCTAAGCACCCGTACTATTTTGCAGGACTTTATTATCTGCAGGAGCCAAGTGCCATGACACCGGCGAACCGGCTTCCGATTGAGCCGGGAGATAAGGTGCTTGACGTGTGTGCGGCTCCGGGAGGAAAAGCAACGGAACTTGGTGCCAAATTAAACGGGACAGGAGTCTTGATGGCAAATGACATCAGTAACTCCAGAGCCAAGGGACTGTTAAAAAATATTGAAGTCTTCGGCATCGGAAATGTGTTGGTATTAAGTGAAGAGCCGGGAAAACTGGAAGAATATTTCCCGGAGTATTTCGATAAGATCTTGATTGATGCACCATGTTCCGGCGAGGGTATGTTCCGTAAGGACAAGAAGATGGTGAAAGCGTGGGAAGAACACGGACCGGAATTTTTTGCAAAACTGCAGCGAAGCATTGTGGTGCAGGCGGCAAAGATGTTGAAACCGGGCGGCATGATGCTGTATTCTACATGTACATTTGATCCGGAAGAAAATGAGGGAACGATTGCGTATTTACTGGAACAATTTCCAGAATTTGAGATTTGCGATATCCGTCCGTATGAGGGATTCGCAGAAGGGAAACCGGAAAGTTTTTCTAAGACAGTTCGTATTTGGCCACACAAGATGCATGGAGAAGGTCATTTCCTTGCCTTACTGAAAAAGGGAGAGGCAAGTCCTGGATGTAAAGAGCGTCCTTTGAAGGAACGTGGAAAAAAGGTACCGGAGGAGATTTTAGAATTTTTTGCGGATATTGATTGGGAAATGGATTGGAGTCGTTTGGAAACGTACAGCGAGAAGGTGTATTATATGCCGGAGGGCGTGCCGAATGTCAAAGGACTTCGGTTTCTTCGCACCGGACTTTATTTGGGTGATTTGAAAAAGAATCGTTTTGAGCCAAGTCAGTCCTTAGCTATGTGTCTGAAAAAAGAGGAATATCGGCACTGTGTTAATCTTCCGGTAGACGATGAGCGTGTGCTGAAGTATCTGAAGGGCGAAACTATTGAGGTGGATGATTTGGTTTCTACAAAGGAGAAAGGCTGGTTTTTGGTATTGGTAAACGGGTATCCGCTTGGTTGGGGAAAACTTGCAGGTGGTACTTTGAAGAATAAATATTTACCGGGTTGGAGATGGATGTCATCATGATGCGATTGGATAAGTATTTAGCAGACATGGGGATTGGTACAAGAAGTGAGGTAAAGAAACTGATCCGGCAGGGAAAAGTGACGATAGACGGCAGACAGACGAAAGCACCGGAAGAAAAGATTGACGGCAAAGGGCAACGCGTCTGTGTGGATGGTACACCGGTTGTTTATGAAACATTTGAATATTATATGCTGAACAAACCGGCAGGTGTGATATCGTCAACGTATGATAAAGAGCAAAAGACGGTTTTGGATTTGATTGAAAGCAGGAAACGAAAGGATTTATTTCCGGTCGGCAGACTGGATAAGGATACGGAAGGGC
>CAZXQK010000177.1:0-3375 GCA_964642785.1 uncultured Faecalimonas sp. | reverse complement strand
TTTACGTTTCGCTATCCGTGAAGGTGGACGTACAGTAGGTTCAGGTGTTGTTAAAAACATCATCGAATAATTTGCGTGATGGCAATGAGCCGTGCAAATAAGTAAATAAAATCAAGGAAGAGTGCTTGCATTCTTCCTTGTATTTTTTTGCTTATTTATAGGGCGAAGCCCGCGAACGAGCGATATTGTCGCGAGTGTGCACGATGGGATAGTCTTTCCGCAATCCTTGAGAAATCGAGGGTTGCGGTTTCTTTTTGTGTGAAAAGGAATGGCGAATGGGAGGATGGGAGGTAAGTGCTAAATAAGATGGCGGATTGTTATCCGTCACTTTTCCTTTCATAATGGAATATATCTATCATCCATTCTTTTACAGTGCATTGCTACTGCACTGTGCAGAAAGGACGTAGTGCATTATGATTAGGAGGTGCTTTAATGTCACAAAAAATTGATACTGAAAAAACATTGGCACTCATTACAGAGTGTCGACAAAGTGGGCTAACGAATCGGGAATGGTGTCTCGAACACGGCATTAATCTTTCCACATTTTACAGTTGGATTAAGAAACTAAAAAAACGCACATCATTTGACATTCCGCCAGCCATGAGTACACAAGAGAAAAGTAACAGAACAACCAGGAAAGAATCACCAGAGGTGGTACAGGTAAATGTTTTGTCCAAAACTGCAACCATAAGAGAACCCGCTATGATGCGGGACATGTCCATGCAAGAAAACACGCTGGAAATCCGGATGAAAGATGTTTATATTCGGGCAAACAATTCAACCGATTCTTTTATGCTTACAAATCAGTCTGTTTAACGAAGCCGAGCATGAAAACGATTCTGTCAGGCAAACCACAGATGTTGAGGTGAAGCCTCATACCCGAAAAAAGAAACAGACCATAGAAGAAAAGATAAAAGGGATTCCTGTGGAACGTGTTGTAATTGATCTTACAGAAGATGAAAAGCAATGTCCTTGGTGCAAGACACCTTCAGAATATTTAAGCGAAGAAGTGATTCGTCATGAATTAGAATATATCCCGGCAAAAGTAAAGATTATTGAATATGTCAGTAAGCACTACATTTGTCCGGAATGCAAGGAATTCGACGAACCTTATATTGCAAAGGCAAAAGGACCGAAACCATTGATGAAACACAGCCTTGCTTCTCCATCCAGTGTGGCATGGGTTATGTATCAGAAATATGCAAATGGGCTGCCATTATACAGACAGGAAAGGGATTGGAAGGAAAGCGGCATCGAACTGAGCCGGGCAACCATGGCGAACTGGGTGATTCATTGTGCATTACAGTACATGAAGCCTCTGTATGATTACTGCCGTGGAGAACTCTTGAAAAGGTCATTTGCCATGGCAGACGAAACAAGAATTCAAGTATTGAGCGAGCCGGAACGGAAGGTACAAACCGATTCATTCATGTGGCTGTTCCGAAGTGGCGAAGATGGTCTGCCGCCGATTATCCTCTACAATACAGTCAGACGCGAGCAGGTGAAACTGCGAAAGACTTTTTAGAGGGCTTCCAAGGATATCTGATGGCAGATGGATATACCGGATACAACAAGGTGCCCGGCGTCAAACGCTGTAGCTGTTTTGCGATACTCCTTCCGGAGCTGAAGCAAGTGCTATCGTATATAGCATGGTAGAGATGGCAAAAGCGAATAATATCAATATCCACAGATATTTAAAATATTTATTGGAAGTTCGCCCAAATGAAAACATGGTAAGCGAAGAACTGGCAAAGTAGGTTCCGTGGAGTGACGAAACAAAAAAGGTATGCAGTGACACAACTGCATAGCAAAAAGACAGATGGTATGTAATAAAGACCGTTCCCCTTGCACGTTGTTGTAAAGAGAACGGTCTTGTTATATAGTACCGCATTATTATTTAGCGCTTACGGAACAACAGTGGGAAAGTTAACAAGTTTTGCAATATACGGTTTGTTGCATTTGTGGGGAGAAAGAAATTATAAGTTGGAATTTGAAGATGAAACTCTTATGATTTTATGGAGAGGGCTGTGATAGATATTAAGAAGATAACTAAAGTGGGAGAGGTTATATAGCGGAAGTTGTGAACACAGCAATCAAAGTAGAAATTGGTTTCTGAAAAACTGATGGACTTTAGAAGCCTAATGTAGTACAATCAAAATGGAACCAAAGCATAAAGGAGGATTACGGATGCCACGAATTATTGATTTGTTTGCCGGTTTAGGCGGAATTAGACTCGGTTTTCAGCAAGCAATGAATGAACTTGGATTGGAAACAGAGTGTGTTTTTTCGTCTGAGATAAAACCGTATGCTATTAAAGCATATAATGGTTTTTATGGAGAAGAAGAAATTTATGGGGATATTACACTTGTTGATACAAATCAAGACATTCCGGATTTTGATTATTTGTTGGCTGGTTTTCCATGTCAACCATTTAGTTCGGCAGGAAATAGAAATGGTTTTGCAGATACGAGAGGAACCCTTTTTTTTGAGATAGAAAGAATACTTCAGGATAAGATAAATGCACATAAACCGGCTAAAGGTTTTCTGCTTGAAAATGTTGAAGGTCTTATAAATCATGATAACGGGAACACGTTAAATACCATGATTACTCACTTGGAGCAGTTGGGATATCATGTTAGTTACAAATTATTAGATTCGAGAGATTTTGGCTTACCACAAAGTAGAAAAAGAGTTTACATAGTTGGCTCATTGGATGGAAAAATCTGTCTTGAAGGATTTGAGCAAAGGGAAGCAGTTTTAGGGGATATATTACAACAGGGATTGCCAACAGTAGATACAGAATTCACAAGAAAATTATTTGCCAATTACACTACTCAAGAAGTGATAGGAAAATCCATAAAAGATAAACGAGGTGGGGCAAATAATATTCACTCATGGGATATTGATTTAAAAGGGCAAACATCTCCAAAGGAACGTGATTTAATGAATGCCCTTCTGCGAGAAAGAAGAAAAAAGCATTGGGCTGAAGTGATAGGAATCAAATGGATGGATGGTATGCCTTTAACAGAGACGCAGATTAGAACTTTTTTTGACGATTCCGAGTTGCATAATATGTTAGAGCATTTAACAGAAATGGGATATTTGGTGTATGAATATCCAAAGGAACAGGTTAAAGGAGAAGATGGAATTGTCAAAAGAATTCCTGATGTGACAAAGGAGAAGGGCTATAATATTGTTGCTGGAAAATTATCATTCGAATTTTCTAAGATTCTGAATCCACAAGAGATTGCACCGACATTGGTAGCGATGGATGTTGCTAAACTAGGAGTTGTTGATGGGAACGGAATTCGAAGACTCACAATTAGAGAGTGCCAAAGATTATGTGGATATCCAGATGATTATAGTCTAGATATG
>CAZXQK010000176.1:0-3387 GCA_964642785.1 uncultured Faecalimonas sp. | reverse complement strand
TGTCAGGATCAGTATGCGGAAAGGTCTGTCCAATAACAATATGTTGATTATCGGTGCTTCGGGTTCTTTTAAAACGACATCTGTTGTGGAACAGAATTTGCTGCAATTTGCATCTTCTTTTCTTATGTTGGATGTGAAAGGCACCACTCAGCAGAATTTAGGCAATGTTTTCGTAAACAAAGGATACAAGGTGAACTCGCTTAATTTTAAAGAGCCATGGCTGAGTGACAGATACAATCCTTTCGTGTACATTGAACGAGAAGATGATTTGCTTCGTGTTGCGAAATCCTTACAGGATTCCGTACGTCCGCCAAAGGCAGCATCTTCCGCAGATCCGTTTTGGGAAGATGGTGTGAGACTATATCTGCAGTCTCTGTTTTATTATGTGTGGCTGGATGCCAGAGAACAGGGAACCGTAGGAGATATGAATAAATTATTAGCTTTAGTCAATGCGGAAAATCAGATATTAAGCGATGGGGAAACGTCCAAACTGCAGGTTCTGATGAATGAAAAGGCAGAAAAATATGGAGATGACTATCCTCCGGTGCGGGATTATCGGAAGTTGAAGGAAGGGGCTCCTGATACGGTACGTTCCATTGTGATCATGGTGAATGCAATGCTGGCAATTTGTGAAACGGCAGAAATGAAACGGATTTTTTCCGGAAATGATATAGATATTCGTGAAATTGGCACAGGCATTGGCGGAAATCCAAATAAGAAGACGGCTGTTTTTCTCGTATCACCAGATTACAATTCGCCGTATAATTGGGTGTTTGCGATGTTTTATACACAAGTATGTGATATTCTGATGCGGGTATCGGACTATGAATTAAAGAAGCCGCTTCCTATCCGGGTGGAATTTTGGCTGGATGAATTCTATGCAGGAGCAAAACCGGCAGATCCAGAAGTTTTGGCAGGAGTGGTCAGAAGCCGGAATATCTGTATGATTCCGATTGTACAATCTATTGCACAGTTGAAGGCAACCATGAAGGATGACAGATGGGAGATTATGATGGATAATATGGCTGCTGTTCTCTATCTTGGAGCCGGTCCGGGGGCAAAATCAACTCATGAATATATTTCCACATTATTAGGAAACGCAACGATTGATTCCCGTGCTGATGATGTACACCAAAGCGGAAGTGGAGGAAGCGGCGGTTTACGTTTTAATCGAGCAAAAAGAGAATTGATGACAGCGGAAGAAGTGAAACGTATTCCAAGTACCCAGGCACTGCTTTTTTTAGAAAGCAGACCACCGATATATGACACAAAGGCGATTCCATTTGATTTGACCAGAACAGCAGGGACGTATAAATCGCCGAAATGGTTAAAAAAACGTTATTCGGATGCACTGGCATTGGGAGTGTATGAGCATCCTGTTTATACAGTGTATGATCCAATCCATTTTCGGTATATCACAGTGAATCGAGAAAAGAAACTGCAAATATTACAGGGAGAGGATGCAGTTACTTACAGAGAGGCTGCAAAATCTGCTCCGAACATTTATGAATACAGTATAGATGAAACGGAATTGTTGTATCTGAGTTGGGGGAAACCGAGATATTCACAGGATGATGTTGAGAAAATCTATAGGAGTGCATTAGCACAGGAAAAACAGGAACTGCAAAATTTGAAAGGACTTGCGGTTCTGCAGGATGTACAGGACGTACCGAATTTCGGTACGGTTCCGGAAACAGATAAATCGGCATGGAACAACCATGGAACGTTGGCAGAACTTCTTTCGAGATACTGGGATGATATGACGTTGGCTGAGCAGGAAGAATTTGCTCTGGCAATGGACGAGGAACTTAATGAAGAACAGTTAAAACATCTGATGATACTTCCGTTGGAGCAAATGGTTCAGTATCATAGAGCATGCCTGATTATGAATCAAGAAACCGGGAACAGTTAAGACGGGGTGGCGTTTTGTCACCCTTTATTTTTGCGCCTTTTGTCAAGATATGGTACAATCATGACAGAGGAGATACGATTATGGGAGAAAAATTTAGACAATTAAAGTGGGCGGACAGACTGCAATTGGAAGTATTATTAAAAGCGGGACATAGTAAAGCGGAGATTGCAAAACTGCTAAAGGTACACCGCAGTACGATTTATAATGAATTAAAAAGAGGGCAATATGAACATCGTAACAGTGATTATACTGTGGAGATGAGATATAGTCCGGATATTGCACAAAGAAAGTGTGACGAGAATCTGCAGATCAGAGGAACGCAGTTAAAGATTGCAAATGATATCGAATATGCAGAGTACATTGAAAACAAAATCATTGAATATGATTATAGCCCGGCTGCTGTATTGGGAGAATTAAGGGCACAAGGAAAAGAAGAGTTATTTAAAACGAAAATATGTGTAACAACACTGTATAGTTATATAGATAAGGGAATTTTCCTTAGACTCACAAATCAGAATCTTCCGGTAAAAAAAGAAAGAAAACGGGATTATAAAAAAGTACAGAAACAACAAAAACGAGCAACAGCAGGGGAAAGTATCGAGCATCGTCCGGATGACATAGAAACAAGAGAAGAATTTGGCAATTGGGAAATGGATACTGTGAAAGGAAAGCAGGGAAAGACGAAAAGTAGTCTGCTGGTTCTGACTGAACGTAAAACAAGAGCAGAAATTATATTCAAACTTCCATCCCATACCGCTGAATCCGTAGTGGCTGCCTTGGATTGTTTAGAACGAAAGTGGGGCGATATGTTTCAGAAGGTATTTCGTACAATTACGGTAGATAATGGCAGTGAGTTTGCATACTGTGATGAGATGGAGCATTCTGTTTTGGGAAATGGTAAGCGAACGAAGTTATATTACTGTCATCCATATAGCAGTTGGGAGCGAGGAACGAATGAGGTAACAAATAAAATGGTTCGCAGGAAAGTTCCCAAAGGTACGGATTTTGATGATAGAACAGATGATGAAATAGAAGAAATACAAAATTGGATCAACAATTATCCGCGAAGTATCCATGACTATCATACGGCGTCAGAGCGTTTTAATGAGGAATTGGATAAAATGGCATAATACATGATATACAAGAGAATACGTTAGGCTGCCAATTACTGACAGTCTTGTTTTTGTACACATTTATTACAAGAGAAAAAAATGGACTGGATTTTTGAAGATGTAAGAGGATTATATTTGAATTTTTGATGCGTAACGAAAGTGGATTTTGTGCGAAGTGCTGAAATAATAAAAATGTCGAAAAAAAGGTTGAAATTTTCAAAAAATAAAAAAATAAAAAAAGTTGTTGACATTTTGTTTGACGCACTATATAATAACTATTGCGTCACGGGGCGGACGTTAAAAAGAACATTGCGGGGTGTGGCTCAGCTTGGCTAGAGCGCCTGGTTTGGGACCAGGAGGTCG
>CAZXQK010000175.1:0-3394 GCA_964642785.1 uncultured Faecalimonas sp. | reverse complement strand
AAATTTTGACGGATCAACTCATTGGCACAAAACCAGAAACGATAACGGAATTTTCGGTATCCTTCCCCTTTCACGTGCATGAGCCACAAATCATCTAAAATATTTTTCTGATATGTCTCTCTATATTTTTGTTCCATGCGCAGACTCCAGCATGGTCCGTCCGGCATCTGCGGTTCGTCAGTAAAAATACCTTTTACCACATTTCCAAAATACCGTCCAAAATGTGTTTTATATACTTCATGGGTCACTTCGATGAATTTAGCAATTACACGATCATCCATAATGTCTACATAATGACGTACAATCTGATAATAGCAATACAAATCCTCGCCTGTCCCATCTTCTATCCTTATTCTGTTATATGCTCCATCAGTTTTCTTACGATACACTGCAATGATCCGTATATCTGAGTCTTTTGGCTTTCCCACGCAAAAACATAGTTTCTTACCGCAATAGTCTTCGCCACAGCCATTTACAAGACCACCGGCGAAACCACTCGGCCAACCGTCTTCATCATACAGCCATGCATCCAGCCCCAATTTTTGAGCTTCCTGAATGGCCACCTCACAGGCATGAAACCACGCATCGCCCATATAAGGGATGTATAGTCCTGCCCGCGAGTGTATAAAGAAGCCTCCATAACCCTTTTCTTTCAATTCCTGAATCTGCCAACAAATTTCTTCGTCACGCATATCATAATTCCAACTCCAAAAACTGATGGGCTTATAAGCATTCTGCCCTAAATCCATATTTTTCTCCTTCTAGCTATTTCATTGGTGTAATTTTTAAGTCATCCACGGAGAACAGCGTCTGTCCAGACGTAAAACTGATAAATCCTTCGAAGAATAATGTATCTGTATATGTTGTCACTTTTTCTCCATTTACATAAGCAGTTATCGTAGAACCATTTGCAACAATCTTTACTGTATTCCACTCACCAACATTCACATTCTTCGCCTGAGCCTCACCCATATTCTTCTGATTCTTGTAATCAAAGAAGAATAAAGAACCGCACGGAGAAATCATAAGAGACACTCCGGAATTATTGTGATTTCCATTCAACATCTCTTTTCTCATTCCGATTGACATCCAGCCATTTGATGTACCGTCAAAACGAAGTTTAAATTCCATCGTAAAGTCTGAATAAGAACTTGCAAGAACTGTTGCTCCTGCTGTCCAGTCTGTCGATTCTGTGCAACTTAAGACTCCGTCTTTTACCTCATAAGTTCCACTGACTTCGTCGTAGAAATAGTAGTTCTTTTCCGATGAAGCGTCATTGAAATTATCGGTAAATACAACATCACCGGAGTTCTGCCAATTCTGTGCGATCGTGGACTCCGTATAATCCTGCTTCGGCTGTAAATTTTCAATGTTCAGTTTCTGGAAAGAACCTTCTCCGTTGATTGTATATACAGTGAACACACCACCTCTGTTGTACGTTTCACTGTACTCAAATACCGGAGTTTCCTGACCTTTTAAGAAGACCTTGTATACACCATTTTGTTTCACAACCATAATGGTGACAACTTTCGTGTTCTCCGGTAATGCATATGTATCTTTTTCTTTTCCGTCTACATCCAACTTCAGACTGCTTTCTCCATCCAAATAAACAAATACGCCGTCTGCGGAAGCCGAACGTCCTTCTGATGCACAAAGAAGTAATCCTGATTTTGTTGCCAAATCTTCATTTTTCTTTGTAACAGACATCTTTGTTGTACAGATAAAATCTGTAAATCCATATCCTGTCAAAGTTGCAATGGTGTGAATCTGCCGTTCATCATTTGATGTATCCGATGTTCCAATCCAGTCTGCCTTTGCATTTCCCTGTCCGGAAATCCAATTCCAGTTAGCAGATGTATATCCGTGATGGAAGTTACCAAAGTGTGCTTTCACACCATTTGTACAGAATGAAACATAGCCATTGTTGTATCCGGTACCTGATACTGAGATAACCGGAGTCGGTTTCTGTCCTGCATAAACAAAAATCTGTCCGTCCTGTGCCTTAACCACAAGCCGTAACGCTTCACCTTTCTTTACATCCGTATCTGCCTCGGCAATCACAGTACCTTTCTTCGTCAGTTCCAGTTTTCCCTGTGCTGTATATCTCAACACAAATCCGTCACTCTCATCTGTGTATGGAGTTGTTTTTCCAAATGCCATTCCTGCCCAGCCTTTGCCATCCTGAATTTCAATAGTGGCTTCTGCGTACAGACCTGTGTATAAATTATTGACTGCACTTGCCTGTGTAAATCCCTCTGTTTCTTCCTGAATCCATCCGCCTGTTACAACGGACCACTTTCCGGAAATAAATTCATAAGAAGCTTCTTTTGCTGTCTCTGTATTCGTATAAGTGATATCTACGTTTGTCGGTGAATATGGTGTATTTGTTGATACACCGTCGTGGATACTGTCTCCGAAAGAAACCCAGTCAAACGTTACTGCTCCTGTTCCTGCTACGGAAACTCCCGCATGCTCTTCCGAATAATTTACGTATGTTTTGCCAATGTAGTTCCATGTTTCACCATCGTCTGAAGAATACACTGCAGAATAATATGCACCGGTACGCTGCAATTGAACAATCACGTCTTTTCCTACATTGTCATCATTTACAGAAGCAATGACAGCAATCGTTCCGTTTGTTGCTTCCCCTAAGAACAGTCTGTTTTCACCGTTCATCTTAGTACGTCCTGCAATCACATAATTTCCTTCGTTCTGCTGACACACGACACCTGCATACTCTGTTTTTTCATCCAAACTTCCCATCTTGGTCTTAAATGTCCAGTCATGCTCCATTGCATCTGTCAGTAATCCCTGCAATTGGTTTTTCTTAGAATTTGTAATGGTAAGTTTTCCGTCTTTCAGCGAAACAAAATCCGAATCCGCATAACGGAACATTGCCATAACCGTATCTTCATCAAACGTATCAAATGTTGCACTCTGGCTCTTTTCGAATGTAATGTTGTTTACATTCACTTTTCCTTTCAGTGCTGCGAAGCCATAGTAAACCTGAAGTTCCATGTTCATGGAAATTTCAGAGTCCTTCACTTCTTCCCAGTCACTTAAATTCCCGTCGGATACGGTAGCAACATATGCCTTGAACCGATTTTCTGCTGTCCGTTCTAATTTTACATATGTATTGTTTGTACATTTTGTTTCTACAAGAACTTCTGCTTTTTTTCCGGTCTTTGTTCTTGCCATAATCGATAACGTCTTTCCCTTCACTACAGCCGCATAGTAAAGTGCATCATCCTCCAGACTGTTACGGATCATGAGCGTTCCTTCACCATCACCGCGAATGTTTCCGAATACATAAAATCCGCCATAAGCAGTTGTATTCATGTAAGTCACGTCATCCGCTTTTTTATCAATCTTTCCTTTTCCTTCTACTGTGAAA
>CAZXQK010000174.1:0-3397 GCA_964642785.1 uncultured Faecalimonas sp. | reverse complement strand
ATTATTGTACCACACATTTTGGGTATAAAGAAAGAGAAGATGCACATTCTAAAGAAAGAAACAAAGATGTGAGGGATAGTATGACAAGAAAAAGAAAAACAATGGACGGAAATCATGCGGCTGCATATGTGGCATATGCTTATACAGAGGTTGCCGCCATTTATCCGATTACACCATCAACGGTCATGGCGGAGGTAACGGATGAGTGGTCAGTACAAGGAAGAAAAAATGTGTTTGGTCAGGAAGTACAAGTGACGGAGATGCAGTCAGAGATGGGAGTGGCCGGAGCGGTTCATGGTTCTTTGGCAGCGGGAGCTCTGACGACTACCTATACTGCCTCGCAGGGGTTACTTTTGATGCTTCCAAATTTGTATAAGATAGCAGGGGAGCAACTGCCGGGAGTGTTTCATGTGTCTGCAAGAACGGTTGCAACCCATGCATTATCCATTTTCGGAGATCATTCAGATATCTACGCCTGCCGTCAGACAGGGTGTGCCATGCTTTGTGAATCCGGTGTGCAGGAGGTAATGGATTTGAGTCCGGTGGCTCATCTTTCGGCAATCAAGGGATCTTTGCCGTTTATCAATTTTTTCGATGGTTTTCGAACTTCTCATGAGATTCAAAAGATTGAGGTGTGGAACGAAGAAGAATTAATGGCGATGGCTGATATAGAAGCCATCGAAGATTTTAGGAGCCGTGCGTTGAATCCAAATCGTCCGATGCAAAGGGGTTCGGCACAAAATCCGGATATTTTCTTTCAAGTCAGGGAAGCAGGGAATTCTAGTTATGATGCAATGCCGGGAATTGTGCAGGGGTACATGGATCAAATCAATGCAAAACTGGGAACGGATTATCGACTGTTTAACTATTATGGGGAAAAGGATGCAGAACATGTCATCATTGCCATGGGCTCTGTCTGTGAAACCATAGAGGAAACCATTGATTACCTGACGGAGAAAGGGGAAAAGACAGGTATTGTAAAGGTGCGGCTGTATCGCCCGTTTTGTGTAGAAGCGTTGCTGGATGTGATTCCGGAAACGGTAAGGCAGATTTCTGTCTTGGATCGGACGAAAGAGCCGGGAGCTTTGGGAGAACCTTTGTATTTGGATGTGATTGGGGCACTGAAAGGCTCGAAATATGAAAATGTTCCGGTTTTTGGCGGACGGTATGGACTGAGTTCCAAGGATACGACGCCGGAACAAATTGCTGCAGTTTATGATAATCGGACAAAGAAGAAATTTACGATCGGCATTACGGACGATGTGACACATCTTTCGCTTGAGGTGGATTCTCCGCTGATTACTACTCCGAAAGGAACGAAGAACTGTAAGTTTTGGGGACTTGGAGCAGACGGCACGGTGGGAGCAAACAAAAACTCCATTCGGATTATCGGAGAACATACTGAGATGTATGTGCAGGGGTATTTTGATTATGATTCCAAAAAATCAGGAGGAGTTACCATATCCCATTTGCGATTTGGAGAGCAGCCAATCCGCTCGACCTATCTGATTCATAAAGCGGATTTTGTTGCCTGTCACAATCCGGTGTATGTGGACAAATACGAGATGGTGCAGGAATTGGCAGACGGAGGGATTTTTTTGCTAAATTGTGCATGGAATTTGAAAGAATTGGAGCAAAAACTTCCAGGTTCGGTTAAACAATTTTTAGCAAAACATCACATTCGGTTTTATACGATTGACGGATTTGGAATTGGCAGGGAAATCGGACTTGGCGGGCGTATTAACACCATCTTACAGGCGGCATTTTTCAAACTGACAGATATCATTCCGACAAAGCAGGCTGTGGCATGGCTGAAACAGGCGGCACTTCAGACTTACGGAAAAAAAGGTGACAAGATTGTAGAGATGAATTATAATGCTATTGATGCAGGTGTGCGGGAGGTTGTAGAAATCGACGTGCCGGAGACTTGGAAATTTTGTTGTGAGGAGAAAACAGCGATATCTGAGAAACAAACATTTGTGGAAATGATTCAAAAGCCAATCAATGCACAGAGGGGAAACAGTATTCCTGTTTCTGCATTCCTTGCGTATGCAGACGGAACGACACCGGCAGGAACCTCGGCTTATGAGAAGCGTGGAATTGCATTGGAAATACCGATATGGATTTCTGAGAACTGCATTCAATGCAATCGTTGTTCCTATGTGTGTCCGCATGGTGTGATCCGTCCGGTCGTGTTAGATGAAAGGGAGAGTCAGAATGCACCGGAGGGCATGCAGAAGGTGAATATGGCTGGATTACCGGAATTTACATTTTCCATCACGGTATCGGCTTACGATTGTACCGGGTGCGGTTCCTGTGTTCAGGTTTGTCCGGGAAAGAAAGGGAATAAGGCATTGGAACTCCGCAGCATGGCACGCTATGCCGGAGAGCAGGACTTTTTTGATTACGGTAGAACGTTGTCACCGAAAACAGAGGTGCTTTCAAAGTTTTCTAAGGCAACGGTAAAGGGAAGTCAGTTTCAGCAACCGCTTTTAGAATTTTCCGGAGCGTGTGCGGGCTGTGGGGAAACACCGTATGCGAAACTGGTCACTCAGCTATTTGGAGACAGAATGTATATTGCGAATGCTACGGGCTGTTCTTCGATTTGGGGAAATTCTTACCCTTCCATGCCTTATACGGTTAATGAGAAGGGACGGGGTCCTGCGTGGGCGAACTCCCTATTTGAGGACAACGCAGAGTTCGGATATGGGATGTTGTTAGCATGGCAGACCCTGCGGAAGGGCTTGAAAAATAAGGTAGATGATCTGGTGAGAAAAAGTGAGGAAGAACAGCTTGTGTCAGCCGGAATGAAATGGCTGGAGACATTTTCCGACGGAGTATCCAACGGAGAAGCAACGGAATGTCTAGTGTCAGCATTGGAAAACAGTACCTGTGATTGTGAACTTATTCGAGAAATTTTGGGGCAGAAAGATTTTCTTTCTAAAAAATCGCAGTGGATATTTGGCGGTGACGGCTGGGCCTATGACATCGGGTTTGGCGGACTTGACCATGTACTGGCATCGGGACAGGACATCAATGTGCTTGTGTTTGACACGGAGGTTTACTCCAACACAGGAGGGCAATCTTCGAAAGCAACGCCGACCGGAGCAGTTGCCCGGTTTACAACAGCAGGAAAAGAAGGGAAAAAGAAAGATTTGGCAGGTATTGCCATGAGTTATGGAAATGTGTATGTGGCACAGGTTGCCATGGGTGCTGATTTTTCGCAGACTGTAAAAGCCCTGACAGAGGCAGAAGCCTATCCTGGTCCGTCCTTGATTATTGCTTACGCACCATGTATCAGTCATGGGATTAAAAAGGGTATGGGAAAGGTGCAGGAAGAAGAAGCACTGGCTGTGAAGGTCGGATACTGGCATAATTTCCGTTATCATCCGATGGA
>CAZXQK010000173.1:0-3408 GCA_964642785.1 uncultured Faecalimonas sp. | reverse complement strand
TTCACATCTGTGTCATGTAACGTGACAGTCTGGCATTCGCCGGAAAATTCTTTTTTACAATCTTATATTCAAGGAGGAAGTTTGCCTATGTGTAGACAAAAGAACGAACAATTAATCCAAACAGAAACTGTTAATCGACAGTACAAGGATAGGCTTTTTAAGCTGGTATTTGCCGACAAGAAAGATTTACTGCAATTGTACAATGCAATTAATGGAACAGATTATGACAATCCCGACGACATAGAAGTCAATACCTTAGATGATGTTGTGTATATGGGAATGAAAAATGATATCTCGTTTTTGCTTTATAACGTGCTGAATCTGTACGAACACCAGAGTACCTTCAGTCCGAACCTTCCACTGCGAGGGATGTTTTATTTTGCAAGGCTTTATCAGAAAATCGTTGGTGATGATAAACGGCTGTATGGCAGTAAACAGATAAAACTACCCTATCCGCAGTTTGTTGTGTTTTATAACGGAACTCTGGATGAGCCGGAACGTCTGGAGTTAAGGCTAAGTGATGCATTTCCGGAAGGACGTAGAAAAGAAAATGTGGCATTGGAGTGTATAGCGATTGTTTTAAATATCAACTTAGGCTATAATAAAGATGTAATGGAGAAATGTCAAAAGCTCAAAGAATATTCACAGTTTGTTGCGACAGTTAGAGACTTTAAGAGAGAAGGCTTTTCAGCCAGAGAAGCCATTGATAAAGCAACAGACAAATGTATAAATGATGGTATTCTTGAGCAGATTTTACGGAATAATCGTGCGGAGGTATGCTCTATGTTATTGACAGAATATAACGAACAGGCTCATATTGAATACGAAAAAGAAATTTCTTATGAAGATGGCAAAATTGAAGGAAGAAAAGAAGGAAGAAAAGAGGGACTAGAAGAAGGAATTGAACAAAATAAATTGCAGAATGCCCGTAATCTGCTGGGACTTTTGCCAAATGAAATTATAGCAGAAAAAATAGGCTTATCTTTGGAGTGTGTAGAAGCACTTTATGAAAAAACAGAAAAAGATTAAAAATACTTGGTGTGATGGAATGTTGCTAATAAAATTTTCTTGACAAATCTGTTGAAGGTGTTATGATTTTAGTATCAAATTAAGAGTTAAGAGCGATGACGGAAACAAGTAGCATAGGAAGAGCATCCAGAGAGAGCGTCAATTGGTGGAAGACGTTTATGCAGATACTATGTGAAAACCATTCCCAAGCTGCAAAGCCCAAAGAGCACAATTTCGTTTTATGCTGACATGCATGAGATTGTGGTTGAAAGTAAGCGTTGCCGTATACCTGCGTTAAAGGTTAGGATTTGTTGGAATCTGAAGTGAAAAGTTAAGGTGGAACCGTGCATACTGCACCCTTAAAGGTACAAAAGTATCTTTAAGGGTGCTTTTTTTATAGGAAAGACATTCTTGCATTAACGCACGAAAGTAACTGGCTTTCCTATGAAAGAAAAAGCACTCCGTGCAGGATGCGCACCGCGCGGACAGGAAATTAATCGCAGAGCGATACCGCTCGAGCGCGAAGAATCAGCAGGGCTGATACTTTGTTATTTTCATAACATCGCTCAGAAAGGAAGGAAAGTATGAAAATTTACCAAAAAGACGGAACAATCAGTGAAGTAACATTTGAAGAGGAAATGGGGAAAAAGGCATTTTGGCATACGAGTGCACATATTTTGGCGCAGGCAGTAAAACGGCTTTATCCGGAGACAAAATGTGCCATCGGACCGGCAACGGCAGATGGGTTCTATTATGATTTCGAGTTTCAGTTTGATTTTTCCGAAGAAAGATTTCCGGAGATTGAAGCAGAAATGCGTAAAATCGTAAAAGAAAATTTAAAATTGTCCCACTATACATTAGACAGGGATGAGGCCATGAAGATAATGGAAGAAAAGGGCGAAATCTATAAGATGGAATTAATCAGAGATTTGCCAAAAGAGGAGGAGTTAAGCTTTTTTGAACAGGGCGAGTATGTGGAATTATGTGCAGGACCGCATGTGACGTATACAAGTGTCGTAAAAGCATTCAAATTATTGTCTGTGGCAGGTGCATACTGGCGCGGAGATGAGAAAAATAAAATGCTCACAAGAATATACGGAACGTCATTTCCGAGCAAAGAATTATTAGATGCGTATTTGACAAGACTGGAAGAGGCGAAAAAGCGCGACCACAGAAAATTAGGAAAAGAGCTGGGACTGTTTACAATGATGGATGAAGGACCGGGATTTCCATTTTTCCTGCCAAAAGGTATGGTTTTGAAAAATCTTCTGGTGGATTATTGGCGTAAAATCCATACAAGAGAAGGTTATGTAGAGATTTCGACACCGATGATGTTAAACAGAGCATTGTGGGAGACATCGGGACACTGGGAGCATTACAGAGAAAATATGTATACAACGGTCATTGATGAGACAGATTTTGCGATAAAGCCGATGAACTGCCCGGGCGGTATGCTCGTTTACAAAATGGAGCCGCATTCTTATAGAGATTTGCCAATGCGTGTCGGGGAGCTGGGACTGGTACACCGTCACGAGAAATCCGGTGCATTGCATGGTCTGATGCGTGTGCGCTGTTTTACACAGGATGACGCACATATTTTCATGACGAGAGAACAGATTCCGGAAGAAATCAAGGGCGTTATCCGTCTGATTGATGAGGTGTATTCCAGATTCGGTTTTAAGTATCATGTAGAATTATCGACAAGACCTGAAAATTCGATTGGCAGTGATGTGGACTGGGAAGTTGCGACAAACGGCTTAAAAGAAGCATTGGATGCGTCGGGGCTTGCTTATGTGGTGAATGAAGGGGACGGAGCATTTTATGGACCGAAAATTGATTTCCATTTAGAAGATTCTATCGGCAGGACATGGCAGTGCGGTACGATTCAGCTTGATTTCCAGCTTCCGCAGCGGTTTGAGGCAGAGTATACGGGCGCAGACGGAGAAAAACACCGTCCGATTATGATACACCGTGTAGTGTTTGGGTCGATTGAAAGGTTTATCGGTATTTTAATCGAACATTTTGAAGGAAAATTCCCGTTGTGGCTGTCTCCAGTGCAGGTAAAAGTTTTGTCAATTTCTGATAAATTCAATGATTACGCAAAAGCAGTAAAAGAACAGTTGGAAACAGAAGGACTGCGTTGTGAGCTGGATGACCGCGCAGAGAAAATAGGTTACAAAATCCGTGCGGCACGTATGGAACGTGTGCCGTATATTCTGATTGTCGGTGAAAAAGAAATGGAAAATGGCACGGTTTCTGTACGTAAACGTGATGTGGGAGAAATGGGAAGTATGACAGTAAAAGAACTGCTTGGAGAAATTCGTGAAGAATTATAACAAAAAATAGATATTTAGCTGACAAGTTCTACCTTACGTTTTTATGGTGGAAGTTAAAGAAAAG
>CAZXQK010000172.1:0-3422 GCA_964642785.1 uncultured Faecalimonas sp. | reverse complement strand
AAAATTGACAGAACTTGAATTTTGTAGTAGTCTTTTGGTAAAATAATCAAATAATTTGATTGACGATTAATCAGTTCAAGAACACAAAAGAAGAATGGAAAAGGTAAAAACATGGAATTTCAAAAAACACTAGTACGACGTAGCGGAATACAGGTCATGTTCCAGTCGATTAAAGAGTATGGTCCAATATCAAAAAGAGAGTTACAGGCAATGACCGGATTCAGTTGGTCACGTATTTCAGAAGTGACGAATCAATTGTTAACGGAAGGGTATATTGTTGCAGGAGAGAAGCAGGTGACTGCCGGACGTACGGCAGATAAACTCGACATTAATATGGATGATAATTATTGCATCGGGGTGGATATCAGCAGTCAGAATCTGTTGGTCCTTGTTACGGATATGAAGGGACGTGCGATAGAAGACTTTGAATGTCGGTGGGATAATTGGAATCAGAAACAAGTGTTGGAAAAATTGTTTGAGATTTTAGATAAAGCGGTAGAAAAATATTCAGATAAACATATTCGGGGCATAGGATTTGCCATTCAGGGTGTTGTAGATATTTCCGGCGGTGTATCTGTTTATATAGAAGGAATTGAAGGTTGGGAAAATATACCTTTGAAGGCGATGATGGAAGAACGGTATCATCTGAACACTGTTCTCGCCCATGACCCGGACTGTCTGATGAAATGTGAGCAGAGTTTCGGTATACTTCATGAGCACCCTTCAGAAGATGTGCTTTTGGTACATTTTAATATGGGTGTGGGAATCGGAATGTCCATTATGACAAATGGTCAGCTTTATCTGGGGCATAATGGAAGAGCCGGAGAATTAAGTTATACGATCTTGAATGTAGGCTCTGATGAGCCATGTACACAATTGAGACATTATATGAACAAAAATTGGGAAACGGAAAATACGGAACAGTTTTGTAATTATATTGCAAGAAGTGTAGCGATTGCTAATTCTCTTTTTAATCCGGAACGGATTATTCTGCATACGATAGGTTGTCCTTATTGGGAACAACTCTACAGGCATGTGGGGAAGAAACTACAGGGAAACAGTTATGACAAAGATGTCAAATTGCAATTGTCTTCTTTGGGACGGGATGCGAAGGCAAAAGGAGCTGCATGTATTGTGATTGACACAATTATAGAATCACTGGTTTAGTAATATTCGGAGAGATGGAATGAAAATCATTCTGTCTCTCATTTTTATTTCAGAAAAGGGTTGAAACATTTATCTGTGAACGATATAATAGAGAAAACAGGAGATGCAAGGAGGCAGATATGAAAGCAGTAGTAATTAATAAACCGGGAGAAATGTTTCTCACAGACAAGCCTATACCGGCACCACCGGAAGGTTTTGTAAGAGTAAAAGTGAAGGCGGCAGCCATTTGTGCAACAGACTTAGAAGTAATAGACGGAAATATAGCGGCAAACTATCCGCTGACACCGGGGCATGAGTGGAGTGGTGTTGTAGATGCGGTAGGAAGTGAAAAGGATGCGTCATGGATTGGAAAGCGTGTGATCGGAAGCAATGATGTTGTATGTCTTCAGTGTGATGCCTGCAGAAGCGGTAATTGGAGATATTGTAAGGATTTTGAGGAAATCGGATTTAAACGCGATGGCGCTTATGCTGAATATGTCATTGTACCGGCATACGGGCTTTGCGAATTGCCGGAAAATGTGTCCTTTGTACACGGAGCTCTTTGTGAGCCGTTGGGAGTTGCTCTTGGAACATTGGAAAAATCAGGTGCTAAGTTTGGTGATACCTGTCTGATCATGGGAGCCGGTTCCATCGGTCTGTGCATTTTAGCGGTGGCAAAAGCCATGGGACTTCGGAACATTGTTGTCTGCGCCACAACTGACAAACGCTTGAAGATTGCGAGAGAAATGGGCGCAACACACACGATTGCGACAAGAGAACAGGATTTAATGGAAGAGATGAAGAAAATCCATCCGGAAGGAACTGATGTGGTCATCGATGCGACCGGAATTGAAGAATGTATTCAGCAATGTCTGAAACTTGCCAAAAAGGGCGGTTCTGTCACTCTGGCAGGATATGGACGTGGCAAGATGATGAATATCCGAATTGATGACATTCATGTAAATAATCTCAGGCTGATCGGTGCAGGAAACAACTGGAATCAACATAAAAAAGCAGTTTCGTTGATGGCAGATGGTTTGGTAAATATTGAGCATTTTGCTACTGATTTAATCAAATTAGAAGATTTTGAACATGGAATTGAACTCGCAAGGAAACGACCGGAAGGTTTTGTGAAGGCGGTTTACTGTTATGAATAAAAAAAGTGTATTGGGAATTGACCTTGGCACTTCAGCGGTAAAACTGCTTCAAAGATTTTCGGATGGGAAAATCGTAAAGGAAAAAGAACGATATGAGGAAATCAGTCCGAAAGGCTGGTGGGAAGCTGTAATCAGAGCGATGAAGCGGATGGAACTTTCAGGTGTGGAGGCCGTCGGATTGTCATCTCAAGTCGGGACTTATATCGTAGACGATTCGAAGGTTTTTTCTTGGAATGACCCTATAGGGTCAGACGAATTAACGGAGATAAAAGAGAGGTACACGCAGGAGGAATTTTTGAGAGAAATTTCTATGCCACATCCGAATATTATTTCCTACCCGTTGCCAAGACTTCGTTACATAAAAAAGCATTATCCGGAAGTGAAAAAGGTTTGCCAGCCGAAGGATTTTATTTGCCGGCAATTAACGGGAAACCGGGTGACGGACCCGTATTCGTGGAGAGGTCTTGCGAATCTGGATACGAAGACATACAGTCAGAAATTCCTGAAAGATTTGGGGATTGAAGAGGCGATGTTGCCTCAGATGATTGATTATGCCGAAGTGGCAGGATATGTGATGAAAGATGCGGTTTCCGGTTGTGATATCAGGGAAGGGATTCCGGTTTATGTGGGGTTGAATGATTATTATGCTTCCCTGCTTGGAATGGGTATCCGAAAAACAGGAGATATGTTTGATATTACAGGAACAAGTGAGCATTTGGGAATTTTGGAAGACAGTATCAATATGGACACCAAAATGGTCAGCGGACCGTATCTGTACCATCATGTACATTATGGAGTGACGGGGTCAAGCGGAGTTTCTCTGGATTTTGGACTTCAGTTTTCAGAGACAGGTGAAATGAATATTGATGAAGTGCTAAGGCGCAGACCACCGGTATTTCTTCCATATATAAATGGAGAGAGGGCGCCAATTTGGGATGAAAATGCACGGGGTGTTTATTTTGGAATCGGTTCCGGATGCAAGACAGAGGATATGGCATATTCTGTTTTAGAAGGTGTAACCTTCAGTCTGTATCATATCTATGAAAATATGGGAAAACCACAGGCGAATGTTCTGTACGTTGCGGGCGGTGCGGCAGTAAACCGGACGCTGTGCAGATT
>CAZXQK010000171.1:0-3438 GCA_964642785.1 uncultured Faecalimonas sp. | reverse complement strand
AACAGAATCAGTATAAAAAACGGAATAAAAATACACACAATATATCCCGGTGTTGTTTTCAAAAACTGGAAAAATGTTCCCACTTTCGGTATTTTCTTTTGATATTTTCCAATAACATAGTCATATGTTACAATCGTCTCATCATCTGTATCCGTAGTCGTACCATATGTAACAAATCCCGGATTTCCCTCAGCATCCGTTGTAAGTCTGCGGATTTTATGAGTTACGGTTTCCCCAAAATTTGCCGTATTCTGTGATGTATATGCGATAATGTCTCCTTCTTTCAATATCGAAGGCTCTACTTCTTTTACCAGCACCAAATCTCCCGCATCGAAGTCCGTCTTCTTCATGGAATCTGACAGCACGATAAATGCCTTATACCCAAACAGATTGCGGTCAGCTCTGTTAAATGTTGATACCGACACAATGGTAAAAACCATCATTCCCACAGCCAGTAAAACAAACAGCCACGTCACTATACTGCGGATTACCTTTAGTACTTTCATTTCTCATGTTCTCCTTATTCTAATCGAATTTCCTGTCCGGATTGTTTTTTGTCTGAACGCCTTCTGCACACAAAGTGAAGGATAAATTCAGATTTTGTGTCTCATTTCCTTTATCACCCGGATAATAAAAGATAATTGTAAGGTTTTTCCGTTCTTTCACCTGCAGAATATCATCCACAGAGGCAACATTCTGTTTCGTCAGTTCTTTTGCTGTTCCGGTATACAGTACCTTGTCTCCATCTTGAATCGTTACATCCAATACATCAGCGAGGCCGCCCTCTATCTGATCTAAATACAGTTTATAAAACACAGACCACGTACTGTTATTTTCAATGAAAAAGTCTTTTCTTACCGTCATACCCGGTTCAAATATAAACTCATGTTCCTGAATGACCGGTTCTCCGTCATTGAGGTTCAATTCCACACTGCCGGTATGGAACAGGTTGTTCTTTACTTCCACCGTTTCATACACAAGTGCCAGCGTAGTGATAAAGAGACAAACTGTAAGAAGCACAATAACTGCTATGCCTCCCGTCAATTTTTTTGCTGTTTTTGAATCATTCATCTGTCTCACCCGCCTTCCTTCTTCGGAAAAGGAGCATTCCTGCACATATTATGATAAGAAAAAGAATCAGACTGATCCACAGTACAATATTTGCCAAGTCCCTTGTCTTCGGACCCGAGGTTAAATTTCCTTCTTCTGCAACCCACCATTTAAAGTCAGCAATCAGACTTAGATTCTGATATTCATTTCCCACACTTGTATCCAGATAAGCCGTTATCTCATAATACAACTCGTCTGTGGTACTCTTTTGAGATGTTAACTGCTTAGAAAGACTTTCCGGCATCTCTTTCATCAGTCCATCGTACAACATTTCAACCTGCACTCCGTCTTGATTCAGAATCCGAACCTTCACTTTCAGCACCTCTGCTAACTTCTCATATCCCTGACGAATCACTGCTTTATAGTGAACGGTAACAGTATCATGGTAGGATACCCGGACACAGAAATACTTTGTAATCTCATCACCCGGAAACATGTTTCCAACTGTAAAAGGCTCATTATCCTGTGCCCGTCTGCGATAAAGAGAAATCGTTGCAGCTGAAGCGGTATCTTCCGCTCCTGTCGATGGGATACCTGCATCGCCTGTATTTCCGCTGTCTTCGGCTGTATCATTCTGTACATCATCAGAAGTACCCGTCTGCGTTCCTTCTTCCTCTGTCGCAATCAGGTTATCAGGTACCTGTACAACCGTTTCCTTACTCTTATATAATTTTTTATATAAAAGTGTTCCTGAAAGTGCCAACAGACTCAAACCTAAAAGCACAGCCAAAACGAGTGTCACAATCTTTATTTTGCTCTGTCTATGTTTGTCCAAATAACTACACCCCCAAAATGTAAGTCAAAATATAATCAGAATCTGTTTCTGACAATTATAAAACTTTTTCTTTCTCAACACAATACTAAAAAAACAGAATCTTCAACACAATCAAAAGGCACAAATTTGCTTGTGCCCTTTGATTGCCCCTCAAGCCTTGACTTGAGGGGACTTTTTTTAATTTATTTATCGGCAACTACTTTATAAATTGTGTCACTACCGGATTTAGTCTCAACAACCTTGTATCCGTCTGCCACAAAGTTGGTACCAGCACCTTCAGCAGTATTGTTTGCAGGGTTGAAGTTTATGAACTCACCACCATAAACATTAATGCTTGAGGTAGCTCGATCAGAATCAAGCTGATTAAGTACATAACGTGAACCATAGTCAGCATTCTCACTCTTGAAAGTACCGCCATAGATGTTGACAGTGCCATTTTCACATGCATAAACGGCTTGCAGGCTGGTGTAGTTACCACCATAGATATTCACAGTGCCATTTCCGCCAACAAAAACACCCTCGTTTGCAGCAGTCACATCGCCGCTACCATAAATGTTCAAAGTAGTATTACCGGTTACATAAATACCGGTACCGCCATCGGTACGAACGATTTGATGACCATTCAAATAAAGGTCAACCGTATCGGCAGCAGAAACATTTAAAATTTTTTCCATATGAATGTCGCCGGTCAGAACAATGCTGTCACCATTAATCAGAGCACTGCCAAGTTCAGTAACGCTGGAAACTGTGGTAGTGTCATTTGACACAACATAGTACCAATCACCGTTTTGAACAACCTTGTAACCGTCTGCCACAACGATTTCACCTTTACCGGTATTGGCATTAGACGGGTCAAATTTATAGAATTCACCTCCCATAACGGTGATTACAGAACCGGTATTATCCTTTGCATTAAGAACCCAGTAGTGACCATCGTACGCTTTTTCAGACTTAAATGAGCCACCTTCGATGATAATGTTACCACCCGCAGCATAAATACAGTTATTGTCTTCTTTGACTTCAAATGTACCACCCTTAATAGTTACAGTTCCACCATCCACACGAAGGCAGGAATTACTCTTTGTACCATATGCTGTATATGTACCACCTGTAATAGTATGGTTACCGCCTGTTACACGGATAACGTCAGAGTTACCATTCGTTTTGCTGCTGTCGATAGAGAGCGTTTCATTGATTGTTACTTCACCTGCTGTAATCAATTTAGCAGTAGTATTTGCATCAACTGAACTATATTCAGCACCATTATCATATGTATTTCCATTACTGTCATACTCTACTGTATCCTGCGTTGCAAGAACCGTAATAGAGATACCGTCAATGCTAAGTCCCTGATATGCGTTTCCTGCTGATGTCTTCATAGTACCGCTGATTGTAAATTCATTAGTTGCGCCAGCAAGAAGATGTTGTTCTTCGCCCTGTGCAACATCACCGATTGTCCAATCGATGACCTCGTTTAATTTGGCATCACCATTGATACCGGTAATTACAACCTTGTACTTCAATGCAAGATTGCCCTGATTCACGATACGAAG
>CAZXQK010000170.1:0-3450 GCA_964642785.1 uncultured Faecalimonas sp. | reverse complement strand
CATGGCTTCCAAAGGGCGACTGGTTTGATTTCTTCAAAGGACTTCACTATACCAGTAAGGAAGGCAGAATGCTGTCCGTTCACAGAAAGATAAACGACTATCCGGTATTTGCCAAAGCCGGTGCAATTATTCCAATGCAAAGTTCGCTGACCTTAGAAGCCGGTGCAGACTTAGAAGTAGTTGTATTCCCTGGTGCAGACAATCAATTTGCCCTATACGAGGATGCCGGTGACGGAAGTGAATTTGAACAGGGACAATTTGTAAAAACGGAAATGACCTTAGACTGGAGTAAACAACCGGTATTTACCGTAAGACCGGCAGCCGGAGACCTGTCACTCCTTCCGGAAATACGGAAATTTAAATTTATTTTCCGCGGATTCCATAACGATGTCACAGTAAAAGCCTATGTAGACGGAAAAGAAGTGTCTGTGGAATCAACCTATGATAACAGCACCCATTCCATTCTGCTTTCTGTATCTGCCGGTGTAACATCGGAGATTCAGTTCCGACTTGATGGAAATGAATTTGTAACAGATAATGGTGATGTATCTGCACGTATGACGGAATTATTCCAACATGCGCAAATGTATACAGAATTGAAAATCAGAATTATGAACGACATTATCAACAATTCCAACATGCCGTTGAAACGCAAACTGGTTGCCATAAACAGAGACTGTGCACAGGGAATGGCATACAATGATTTAATTAACGCAATCACAGAACAAGTGACATTGTTAGAGGAATAATCCCTCCACAAAGAAGGCACGACGCATCCGAAATATCGGAGGTCCGTGCCTTTTCTTTTATCTACTCTATTATTTTAAATTCTGCCTGCATTCTTTCATCATCAGAATGTGTCAAATAATCCCAGTTTAATTTTTATGTCAGAACCGGCAGTACAGATGCACATTATTTCTGCAATATCTTCAAGAAAAAAAACGGCAAAACTCCAAGCGAATACCGAAATTCTAAGAACAACCTGACATAAAAACCCCATTTACATTTTCACAGCCGGCCTTGTCCTTAACAGCACTTTCGTAATCACGGCAACCAAGATTGCCGCCGCAACAGCTTCCGGAATCCCGGAGGCTGTAACCGTTCCCATCACAAGTCCCCAAACGGCAGTAACTGCCACGTTTTTCACCTCTGCATATTGTCTTGCAAACAGCAGATAGATGCTTCCCATTACTGCAATCGTATTAACCATAGAACCTACAAATCCGGTAATGCCAAGTGCAATCACCTGCCAGATATGACGATTCATTTTCAGTTTCTTACAAAGAATCCAAAACCATCCTGCCGCCACTCCGATCAAGATCCGGCAGCCTACGGATACCCAAATGGCTTTTGCTGCTCCCAAAAGCCCCGTTGTACTCATGAACGGTGAAAATGCAAAGGACAGTAACGTCGGTGCCATGGTGTTGCTGATCAAAGAACACACGCCAAATACAAATCCTAAGATACCTCCCGCAAGTGGCCCTAATAAAATTGCCCCTATGATCACCGGAATATGAACCGTCGTTGCCTTAATAATCGGCAGTTGTATCATACCAAGCGGTGTGTTTGCAAGCACAATGACAATGGCTGCCATCAGTGCAACGCTAACCATCCAGTGTGTATCGTGTTTCTTCCTTTTCATTCTGTCAGTCCTCCTTGTTGTCATACAAAAAATCACTGTTTTCTTCGCAAAATTTCATCTAAAATCTTCTCTGCCACTTTCTCCTTGCTCATCACGTCAAGTGCAATTTCTTCCTCTGCGGTAATCAGTGTCACCACATTGGTATCCACGCCGAATCCCGCACCTTCCTGCTTCAGATTGTTTGCTACAATCATATCCAGATTCTTACGCTCCAGTTTCTTTCTGGAATTTTCCACCATATCCTTTGTTTCCATGGAAAATCCGCACAAGAACTGTCCTTCCTTTTTTTGTGTTCCAAGATAGTACAGAATATCTTTCGTCCGCTCTACCGGAATCACAAGGTCATCATCTGTCTTTTTCATCTTGTCGTCACTGACGGTTGCCGGGGTATAGTCTGCCACTGCCGCCGCCTTAATGATGATATCCTGCTCTTTTGCAAGTTCTGTCACCGCATCAAACATCTCTACAGCACTTTTGATATTCACTACCTTCACAAACCTTGGTTTTTCGATCGCAGTTTCTCCTGTAACCAACGTAACCTCTGCGCCGCGAAGCATGGCATTTTTCGCAATGGCATATCCCATTTTCCCGGACGAATGATTGGTAATATACCTCACCGGATCCAATGCTTCCTGTGTCGGTCCTGCAGTCACCAGTACCCGCATCCCTTTCATGTCTTTTTCATATGCTATGGTCTTTAAGAGATAATCCAAAAGTACATCCGTATCCGGTAATTTTCCTTCCCCTATATCCTTGCACGCAAGCATACCGGCTGCCGGCTCAATGATTTCGAATCCGTAACGCTTTAATGTCTCAAGATTATCCTGCGTAATCGGATTATGCAGCATCCGGGTATTCATGGCTGGTGCAACCAGTTTCGGGCAAGTGCAGGCAAGGACGGTGGTAGTCAGCATATCATCTGCCAGTCCATGTGCCATCTTTGCTATCACATTTGCCGTAGCCGGAGCAACCAGCACCACATCTGCCTGCTTCGACAATGCCACGTGCTCCACGCTATATTGAAAATTCCGGTCAAAAGTATCCACCAGACATTTATTATTTGTCAACGTCTCAAATGTAATGGGATTGATAAAATTAGTCGCATTCTTTGTCATAATGACCTGCACATCGCAATGCAGTTTGGAAAGTCTGCTTGCAAGGTCTGCCATTTTATAAACTGCAATACTTCCCGTAACTCCAAGAACAACTGTTTTTCCTCTTAACATTTCCCTTCTCCTTTATCTGATCAGCTTCTGAATCTTCTTGCTGGTATCCGTTCCTGCCACCTTCAGAAGTTCAAACAGAAGCGACTCATATGTAGTCACGATCGTGCCTTCCTGACGTGCCCTCTCTAAAGCCATCTGCTTATCCTTCGCTTTCCTGCTACTGACGCAATCTGCGACAAGTACCGGAATAAATCCTGCCGCCTTCAAATCCAGCACCGTCTGCAGCACACAGATGTGCGTTTCCATTCCGCAGACGATCACAAATCTCTTATCTTTTATCTGCTCTTTCACACAATCAAATGCCGTAAAAGAAATCTTATCGATATATGCAGAAGTACCTGCCGCACCTGTAATTTCTTCCACCGTCATACCAAGTCCCTTGGTGTATTGCTGTGTCAGTACCATCGGCACGTTGAGAATATTCAGCCCTTCCAGTAAAATACAGGAATTATGGATCAGTGTTTCTTTTTCCTGCATCACCGGTACTAACTTTTCCTGATAATCTATCACTAATGCAATCGCTTTTTCCCGTTCAATCCTCACAAAAACCGCCTCCTAAATCAAATCTAATTCTACCGGACA
>CAZXQK010000169.1:0-3495 GCA_964642785.1 uncultured Faecalimonas sp. | reverse complement strand
TGTTGCTTACATGTACAATGTAGGAGGAGAAGAACTGATTGCAATGGGAACGGATTTTGACGGCTTTGGAGAAGGAGAATTGGAACTTTCCAATATCGGAGACACGGAGAAGTTATATGCGGCAGTGAAAAGAGAAGGCTTTACCGAGCGTCAGATGGAGTTGTTTCAAAAGAAAAATGCAATGCGGATAATGAAGGAGAATTGTTATGACTTATCAAGTAAAACGAATTGAAAACAGAAAAGAAATTGAAAAATGTGAACCATTTGCCATTACAAATTATATGTGGAACAGTCAAAGAGAGCCGAAGGCATATGGTTTTATGGGATATGTGGAAGGGGAAGGTCTGTTTGTAAAAATGACCTGTGAGGAAACAGACCCGGTCAGAGTATATAAAAATCATAAGGACCCGGTTTATATGGACAGCGCAATGGAAATTTTCCTTGCCTTTCCAAAAGATGTTTTGAGTAATGATTGTATGTATACTAATTTTGAAATTAATTCCAATGGTGCCATGCTTGCAAATTACGGAGAGGGGAGAGAAGGAAGAAAGTTTATTACAGATGAGCAGTATGAACAGACCGGAGTAAAGGCTGTGATTGAGGAAGACAGGTGGTATTTGGAAGTACTATTTCCGGAAGATTATCTGAAACAGATTTGCGACTTTGAAGAAATCAAGGCAGGTAAGGCTTTCTATTGTAATTTTTATAAGATAGCAGAAACAGAAGAAGTACAGCATTTCGGAAGTTATTCACCAATCGAAAGTGAAATGCCGAATTTCCATCTTCCGGTGTGTTTTGCAAAAGCAGTGATTGTGTAAAAACTAACACAAAAAGAACAAAGAAACAAAAAAGAACTCATGCTATAATAAACACAGAAATGTGAAGAATGTGAGGAGGAAATACATAATGAAAAAACCTGTATTGGTAATTATGGCGGCAGGAATGGGAAGCCGCTACGGTGGATTGAAGCAGATTGACCCGATTGATGAACAAGGTCATATTATTATGGATTTTTCTATTTTTGATGCAAAGCGTGCCGGCTTTGAAAAGGCAGTGATCATCATCAAGAAAGAGAACGAAGCAGATTTTAAAGAAGCAATCGGTGACCGTATCGGTAAATACATTGATGTGGAATATGCTTATCAGGATTTATATAATATTCCGGATGGATTTGAAATGCCGGAAGGCAGAGTGAAACCATGGGGGACTGCTCATGCGGTTTTAAGTGCGGCAGATTCGATTGACGGACCGTTTGTAGTCATTAATGCGGATGACTATTATGGCTGTGATGCGTTCCGGAAGATTTACGACTTTTTGACCACTCACGAAGATGACGAAACATATCGTTATGCAATGGTAGGATATCGCCTGGAAAATACATTGACAGAGAATGGTCATGTAGCACGCGGTATCTGTACGATTGATGAAAATGATTACTTGGTAAAAGTAGAAGAACGCACCCGCATTGAGAAAAAAGGTGAAGGTGCTGCTTATACGGAGGATGATGGAGTAACATGGGTTTCTCTTCCGAATGATTCGATTGTATCCATGAATATGTGGGGATTTACCTATAGTTTTTTGCAGGAAATTAAAAATGGATTTACAACATTTATGGAAGAAGGATTGAAAAAGAATCCGCTGAAATGTGAATATTTTCTTCCGACTGTTGTAAGCAACCTGTTAGCTGAAAATCGCGCAACGGTGACGGTGCTGACTTCCCGGGATAAGTGGTTTGGGGTTACATATAAAGAAGATAAACCTGTCGTTGTGGCTGCAATGCAGAATATGAAAGAACAGGGCATTTATCCGGAAGAAATCTGGTGTGGCAGAAGTGAAGCTCTGGCTGCGTTTCGATTTGACGGTTCTGTAGTAAGTGCAACAAGATACGGAAGCGGTCATATCAACGATACATTTTTGGTGAAGACACGCAAGGCTGACGGAAGTTGCGGACGTGCGATTTTGCAACGTATGAATACGAAGATATTTACAAAGCCGGTAGAATTGATGGAAAATATTTTGGGAGTAACTTCTTTCCTCAGAGAGAGAATTATGAAAAACGGTGGGAATCCGGACAGAGAAACATTGACGGTGATTCCGACGAAAGCAGGAAATGCGTACTTTGTGGATTCTGAAGGTGATTATTGGAGAAGTTATATTTTTATCGAAGGTGCAACCAGCTTTGATAAAGTAGAAAACCCGGAAGATTTTTATCAGAGTGCGGTAGCATTCGGTAATTTTCAATGCCTGCTTGCAAAGTATCCGGCAGAAACGCTTCACGAAACCATTTTGGGATTTCATGATACAAAGGCACGTTTTGCGGTATTCCAAAAAGCGGTTGCTGACGATGTGTGTGGCAGAGCAGCTTCTGTAAAAGAGGAAATTGATTTTTATCTTGCTCATGAAGATGTGGCAAATGTGTTCGGAGATTTGCTGGAGAAGGGGGAAGTACCGCTTCGGGTCACTCATAACGATACAAAATTAAACAACATTATGATTGATGATGAAACTCACAAAGGAATCTGTGTTATTGATCTGGATACGGTTATGCCGGGACTTGCAATGAATGATTTCGGTGATTCCATCCGGTTTGGTGCAAGCACGGCAGCAGAGGATGAACCGGATCTGAACAAGGTATGGTGTGATATGGACTTGTTTGAACTGTATGCGAAAGGCTTTATCGAAGGCTGTGATGGTAAACTGACTGGTAAGGAAATTGAACTGCTTCCGATGGGGGCAAAGGTTATGACGTTTGAATGTGGTATGCGTTTTTTGACAGATTATCTGCAAGGTGATATTTACTTCAAGATTCACAGAGAACATCACAATCTTGACCGGGCACGTACACAGATGAAACTGGTACAGGATATGGAAGCAAAGTGGGATACTATGAATGCGATTGTAAAAAAATACATGAAATAGGTAAAAGCAGGGAGTCTGTCAAAAACAGGCTCTTTGTTTTGTATAAAAACAGAGTACACTCTGAAAAAAACACTTTTCCACCAGTAAATAGTTGAAATGTTTGGAAAAATGCGATATCATTAAAGAAATATTTCAAAATACAAGAGGTAAAAGAAGATGGAACTGAATATCGGTGTAATCAGAGGTGACGGCATCGGACCGGAGATCGTCACTGAAGCAATCAAAGTGTTAAATAAAGTAGGAGAAGTCTATGGACATTCTTTTCAATATCGGGAACTGCTTATGGGTGGTGCATCTATCGACGTGCACGGGATTCCGCTTACGGATGAAACAGTTGCAACAGCGCAATCCTGCGATGCAGTGCTGATGGGGTCCATTGGCGGTGATGCGAAAGTCTCGCCATGGTACAAGTTAGAACCGTCGAAGAGACCGGAGGCAGGACTTTTGAAACTCCGGAAAGAGTTGAATCTGTTTGCAAACCTGAGACCGGCAGTTCTGTATAGTGAGTTAAAAGGTGCATGTCCGTTGAAGGAAGAACTGACGGAAGGCGGATTTGACATGATGATCATGAGGGAA
>CAZXQK010000168.1:0-3497 GCA_964642785.1 uncultured Faecalimonas sp. | reverse complement strand
GATGGTATTCATGAGGTCTTGTGATGATGGCATTCCCACGTTTCACAGGGTATATATTGTTTTCGACCATGAAAGAGATGTCTCCACTTAAGTTAACATAGACCTCGCAGCAATCATGGATATGAGGATCGATTTCAAATATGTGCTCTTTCTGGTGAAGGGTGTTGTGTTCAATGGAAAAATTAAATGTATGAACAGGTTGAAATGTAATGTTGGTCATTGGTTTTACCTCCTTGTATTCTTGGTGATTTTATCATATTTAATGGTGAATATTCAATATAAATAAGACAAAATTTTGTTATTATTGAGAGAGAATGTATGGAGGTATGCAAAAATGCAATTACAAAATGTACTTTATGGAGACGGAATTCATGATGATTATCCGGCAATACAGGAAATGATTGACAGTGGAGTGTGTGAGGTTGTGCTTCCAGTTCCAGAGAAACGATATCTGATATCCCGAACATTGGTTCTGCCGTCAAATTTTAAACTGACGCTTCCTCGATTTGCGGAAATCAGGTTAACAGACGATGCAAACTGCCTGATGGTGTGCAATCGGATGGTGGCAGATTATGCGAAAAGATTACCGGAGGACTTAAGTGAGTTATGTAAACACCTTTGGTTTTATGTAAATGAATACTCGCCGGAAGCAGTGGCAGAGAATATTGAGATCAGCGGTGGCATCTGGAATTGCAACAACAAAAAACAACTGCCGAATCCGGAACAGACAGAAGGGTTCGGACCATATGGATACACAGGGGAAGGAATGCTTTTTTACGGAGTGAAGAATTTAAAACTGTCTTCCTTTACCTTGAAAGATCCGGTGCACTGGGGGATTTCTTTCGACAGAGTATCCTATTTTACAGTCGAAGATATTACATTTGATTATAATCTGGGAAATCCGTCAGCCATCAATATGGACGGAATTCATTTGAACGGAAACTGTCATTTTGGAACAATATATAATCTGCGGGGAGCCTGCTATGATGACATGGTAGCTGTTAATGCACACGAGGGCTCCAGAGGATCGATTTCCCATATTGAGATAGATGGTCTTTTTGCAGAAGACTGTCATAGTGCAGTCCGTCTTTTGACGGTCAGTGATGATATTCATCACATTCATATCTCGAATGTGTATGGAACATACTATCAATATTGTATCGGACTTACGAAATATTATCCGGGAGAAACGACAGGAACTTTCGATGGAATCAGCATTGATCATATTTATGCATCAAAAGCATCAAGGGATGGGATTTATCCTTGGCCGGACAGTTATGTTTTCCCGTTTTTCTATTTGCAGGAAGATATTCGTGCAAAGAACATCACGATATCCGATGTGTACCGAAAGGAATATTGTATTCCGGCAGAAACGATTTTTGTTGGAAAAGAGGCAGAGATAGAAAAGATGGTACTGGAACGGATTGTGACGGAAAATCACACAGACCGGGAAATGCCGTTTTTAGTGAATAACGGAAATATCCATCAGTTAGTTATGGATGGACGGGCAGAAGAATAGGTGGTGCGTAATGCAGTATTATATTATGGTGATTATGGCAACGATGTTGCTTGCGGTGGATTTTGTGCTGCAGAAACTTTATCAGAAATCACAAGGTACTGGCAGAGAGGCCGGATTGGTATTCAATGCAGGCATCGGATTTGTAACAGCAGTGCTGTTCTTGATTCTGAATAAAGGTCAGATTCACTGCTCGTTTTATGCTGTGGGTATGGCATTGGGAATGAGTGTATGTCTGCTTGGGTATACCATATTGGGATTTCGGATTTTAGAAATCGGAAATTTATCGTTTTATACGATGTTTCTCATGACCGGAGGGATGGTAGTGCCCTATGTCTGGGGAGTGCTGTTTTTACACGAGCCATTCACCGGATGGCGTGTGACAGGATTACTCTGTATTGTGGCAGCAATCATTGTTTCTAATTACAGCAAAGAAAAAATATCGCACAGAATGATACTTTTGTGCTGCAGTGTGTTCTTCCTAAATGGCGGGAGCAGTGTTGTCTCAAAAATGTGTCAGACACCGGATAAGTTTGGCGTGGTAGAACCGATGGAGTTTGTGTTCTGGACAGGAATGATGCGATGTCTGCTTTGCATAACACTGTTACTGATGTCCGAAAGGAAAAAGACAGGTTCTGAAAGAAAGATTTCAAGATGGAAAACGTGGATTCCTATTGTTGTCTGTTCGGCAATGGTGAGTGGAATTTCTTATCTTTTGCAGTTGATGGGAGCGGCGCATCTTCCGGCAACCGTATTGTATCCGGTCATATCCGGAGGCAGCATCGTGTTTTCTGCAATTGCAGGAATACTATGCTTCAAAGAGAAGCCAAATGCCTTTCAATGGACAGGAATTTTGTTATGCTTCGCAGGAAGTTGTTGTTTTTTATAATTTTTTAATAAAATTATTAGCACTCTCACTTGACGAGTGCTAATTTTTGTGCTATACCAAACATAGAACAAATAAAACATGGTTCTGGTATGGAGGTGTCAGTATGAACATTAACAAATTTACACAAAATTCCTTACAGGCAGTGCAGGGATGCGAGAAAATTGCTTATGAATACGGCAATCAGGAAATAGAACAGGAACATTTATTGTATGCGCTTATCACGCAGGAGGACAGTCTGATTTTAAAACTGCTCGAAAAGATGGACATTCAGAAAGAACGGTTTGTCAATCGTGTAGAAGAGGGGATTTCCAGACGACCAAAAGTACAGGGCGGTCAGGTCTATATCGGACAGGATTTGAATCAGGTTTTGATTCATGCAGAAGATGAGGCAAAGCAGATGGGCGACGAGTATGTGTCCGTTGAACATTTGTTTTTGGCACTACTAAAATATGCAAATAAAGAAGTCAAGGCGATTTTCAGAGAATTTGCAGTTACAAGAGAAACATTTCTACAAATGCTTGCAACCGTTCGGGGGAATCAGCGGGTGACCAGTGATAATCCGGAAGCCACATACGATACGTTAAATAAGTATGGACAGGATTTGGTAGAACGTGCAAGAGAACAGAAATTAGACCCGGTTATCGGACGTGATGCGGAAATACGGAATGTCATTCGGATTCTTTCCAGAAAGACAAAGAATAATCCGGTCTTGATCGGTGAACCGGGGGTCGGTAAAACAGCAGCTGTAGAGGGGCTGGCACAGCGGATCGTACGTGGAGATGTACCAGAAGGGCTGAAGGATAAGAAAGTATTTGCCTTGGACATGGGTGCTTTGGTTGCCGGCGCAAAATACCGCGGTGAATTTGAAGAACGGTTAAAGGCTGTGCTGGAAGAGGTGAAAAACAGTGAAGGAAAGATCATTCTCTTTATTGATGAACTTCATACGATCGTGGGTGCAGGAAAAACGGACGGTGCCATGGATGCAGGCAATATGTTAAAACCAATGCTGGCCCGTGGTGAATTGCATTGCATCGGTGCGACGACCCTGGACGAATACCGTCAGTATATTGAAAAAGATGCGGCTTTGGAGCG
>CAZXQK010000167.1:0-3497 GCA_964642785.1 uncultured Faecalimonas sp. | reverse complement strand
TGCGGATATTATGCAATACAATGGAATGTGGACAGTCTGGACTGGAAAAATTATGGAGTTGACAGCATCATTCAGACAGTTATGGAACACAAGGATTTGAAGAATGGTTCGATTATTCTGATGCACAACGGGGCAAAGTATACGGCAGAAGCACTTCCGAAGGTGATCGAAGGCTTGCAGACGAAGGGATATGAGATTGTTCCGATTTCAGAATTGATTTATAAGGAGCCATATCATTTAGATGTTACCGGAAGACAAATCAGGGACGATTAATCTTCAGCATTTGCTTGAAAGAATAGAAAGAATCACGTATAATGGACAGACATAAATGCGAAAGAAAAAGAGGTAGGACATCATGAGGGATAAAGCAGGTAGTGTGAGTAATATTTATCAATTAGACGGACGAGTGCCGATTATGAAAGCCATTCCGTTTGGATTGCAGCATATTTTAGCTATGTTTGTTGCGAATCTGACACCGATTACGCTGATTGCGGCGGCAGGCGGATTATCAAAAGCGGAAATAGCAATGCTGCTTCAGAATGCCATGTTTGTTGCGGGAATTGCAACGTTGATTCAACTGTATCCGGTGTGGAAGGTCGGTTCGAGACTTCCGATTGTTATGGGAGTCAGTTTCACCTTTGTAACTGTGCTGAGTACCATTGCGGCGAATTATGGATATCCGACGGTAATCGGTGCAGTACTTGTCGGCGGTATTTTTGAAGGAACACTTGGACTTCTGGCGAAATATTGGCGGAAGATTATCTCACCGATCGTTGCGGCAACGGTTGTAACATCGATTGGATTTTCATTATTTACCGTAGGGGCAAGATCATTTGGCGGAGGATACGCAGACGATTTTGGCTCTAAGACAAATCTGCTTTTGGGAACGATTACATTAGTGGTCTGTCTGTTATGGAACTGTCTGGCAAAAGGATATTTGAAACAACTGTCGGTATTGGCAGGTCTGGTGGTAGGATATATTGTGGCAATTGTGATGGGAAAGGTGGATCTGTCGGTAATCTTTGCAGATGGACTGATTTCCTTACCAACACTGCTTCCATATACTCCGGAATTTAATGTAAGTGCAATTTTTTCAGTCTGCATTATTTATCTTGTGTCAGCAGCGGAAACCATTGGTGATACTTCAGCCATGGTTTCAACAGGGTTAAATAAGGAGATTACAGACAGGGAAATATCGGGTTCACTGGCTTGTGACGGATATGCATCAGCGATTTCTTCTTTATTTGGCTGTCCGCCGGTGACATCTTTCTCGCAGAATGTCGGACTGATTGCGATGACAAAGGTAGTCAACCGATTTACGATTATGACAGGTGCGGCGTGCATGATTCTTGCGGGATTGTTACCGCCTGTAGGAAACTTTTTTGCATCTTTGCCGGAATCGGTGCTGGGTGGCTGTACGATTATGATGTTTGGGACTATTTTAACATCCGGTATGCAGATGGTTGCAAAGGCAGGATTTAATCAGAGAAATATTACCATTGCGGCGTTGTCTTTATCCATTGGGATTGGATTTACGACAACAAGTGAAATCGGTCTTTGGCAGGCGTTTCCGGAGGTGGTACAGTCCGTGTTTGCTACAAACGTGGTGGCGGTTGTATTTGTAACTTCTATTATTTTGAATTTGGTATTACCAAAAAATATGGATATTGAAAGAGGAGAAGAGTAAGATGAACTGTTTAGAGGAAAAGATTTTAAAAGACGGGATTGTAAAAGAAGGGAATGTGTTAAAGGTTGACAGTTTTTTGAATCATCAGATGGACATAGAATTGTTCAATGAGATGGGAAAAGAATGGAAGAAGCGTTTTGCAGGAAAAGAGATTACGAAGATTCTTACCATCGAGGCTTCCGGAATTGGAATTGCCTGTATCGTTGCACAGCATTTTGGGGTACCGGTTGTATTTGCGAAGAAGTCTAAGAGCATCAATCTGGAAGGAGATATGTACACTGCAGAGGTGGAATCCTTCACACATAAGAATAAAAATCAGGTGATTGTTTCGAAAAAGTTTTTGAATGAAGATGACCATGTGCTTTTGATTGATGATTTTCTTGCAAACGGTTGTGCATTGCAGGGACTGATTCAGATTGTACAGTCATCCGGTGCGACAGTGGAAGGAATCGGAATTGCCATTGAAAAAGGATTTCAGTCAGGCGGAAGAATGATACGAAATCTTGGATTTCAGTTAGAATCTTTGGCAATTGTGGAAGATATGGATTGGCAAACCGGAACAATTACACTTCAGCAGCAATAGAGGGGAAGAATGATGAAATTTACGAAAATGCAGGGGCTTGGAAATGATTATGTATATGTGAATTGTTTTCAGGAAAAGATAGAAAATCCAAGTGCGTGTGCAGTGAAAGTGAGCAACCGTAACTTCGGTATCGGCTCGGACGGACTGATTATGATTCAGCCGTCGCAAGTGGCTGATTTTGAAATGGAAATGTACAATGCGGATGGTTCCAGAGGAGAAATGTGTGGCAACGGAATCCGCTGTGTGGGAAAATATGTCTACGATTATGGACTGACGGATAAGACCAGTATTTCGGTAGAGACGTTAGGAGGAATTAAATATCTGGATTTGACGGTGGAAAACGGAAAAGTGAAATTCGTGAAGGTAGATATGGGAAGTCCGGAACTTGTGCCGGAAAAGATTCCGATAGTGGCTGACAAAGATATGGTCATCGATGAGCCGATTGAAGTAGAGGGACAGGAATATCGTATGACAGGCGTATCTATGGGAAATCCGCATACGGTGGTTTATGTGGAAGATGTTCAGGGACTTGAGATTGAGAAGATTGGTCCTAAATTTGAACATCATGTCCGTTTCCCAAATCGCATCAATACGGAGTTTGCAAGGGTGATTGACAGACATACGGTGGAAATGCGCGTGTGGGAGAGAGGTTCCGGAGAAACACTTGCCTGTGGAACCGGCGCATGTGCAGTAGCAGTTGCAAGCATTTTAAATGGTTTAACGGAAGATACGGTGACGGTGAAACTGCTTGGCGGCGATTTACAGATTGAGTGGGACAGGGAGAAAAATAAGGTCTACATGACAGGTCCTGCGGAGGTTTCCTTTGAAGGAGAGATTGCAATTTAAAAAGACATAAGAAATGGCACTGAGCAAAAAACTCAGTGCCTGTATTATTTATCTGTTATTGATGATTTTTGTCAGCTCAACCGGGTCAACAATCTGTCCGTCTTTGTAAACACGCATGTTGCCGGAAGCGATTTCGTCGATTAAGATGACTTCGTCATTGTTATAACCAAATTCAAATTTGATATCCCACAAATCAAGACCAATCGATTTTAAATCGTCAGCAACGATTTTTGTGATTTTCAATGTTTGCTCTTTCATGCTTTCGAACATTGCCGGTGTCATGATGCCAAGTGCAGCAAGACCTTCACCTGTTACAAGGGGATCACCTAATGCATCGTTTTTGAAAGTGCATTCCACATAACCGCCTTCCAATGCAGTACC
>CAZXQK010000166.1:0-3498 GCA_964642785.1 uncultured Faecalimonas sp. | reverse complement strand
TCTGTAAAATCACAGGGGATTTCAGTTCTTCTGCCGCTGCAATAACAGCCTGCACCATTTCCATATTTTCTACGTTAAATGCACCTACGGCGTATCCACCTTTCTGTGCATCCAAAAGCATTTGTTTTGTTGTTACCAATGCCATATTATTTCACCATCCTAACTTGTATATTATTTCTGTAATCATCTACTTTTTCTAATGTGCCAATTGCATTACTTTCTGCAACATTCGCACCGGTAGCTGCCGCCAGTTTCATGGCATTTTCTACATCAGAAGGATTCTTCAGCCAGATACTTATGAACGCTGCCAATGCTGAATCTCCTGCGCACGCAGCACTTAACAGCCGAATCGGTTGAGCCGTCGCATAGTAAATATGTTCTCCATTATAGAAATAAGAACCATGTTCTCCTAAGGTAAGCAAAATGTTCTGTGCTCCTTCACTATGCAAAAATTCCAATGCAGATATCATATCTTCTTCCGTTTTTAATTCGATTCCGTAAATTCCTCGAAGTTCCTCGTCATTCGGTTTTATCAGAAGTGGCTTATATTTCAATAGTTCTGCCAACTTTTTTGAACTAATATCCAAAATAACCTGGATATTTTTTCGCATACAGACTTCAAAAATCTTATCATAGAAATCTTCCTGAATCCCTAGTGGAAGACTTCCACTAATGGATAAATATTCCATGTCATCTGATTCCTCTATCATTTGAAGCAGTTCTTTTTGATTTTCCTCTGTGACATAAGAGCCTTCATTCACCATCTTATATTCTGTTTTTCCGTCAAACAGAAAAACATTGACTCTGGTTGTGTCCTCCACCCATACAGGCTGAACTTCGAATCCCATCTTCTCAGACTCCTCTACAATATATTTTCCTGAAAATCCACCGAAAAATCCGAGTATCTTTGACGGAACTCCATAATGCCCCAACACAAAACTTACATTTAATCCCTTTCCATTCGGAGAGTATACTGCACCAAAAGTACGATTCACTTTTCTGGCTTCCAAACCTTTTGAACTGATATTCATGTCAATGGCAGGATTTGTCGTTAATGTGTAAATCATTCTTCCACCTCCTGCCAATTAAAAACGGACAACCACTCGATATTTATCACCCTGGATTGCTGATTCAAATGCCTCAGTAATATCCTCAGCGTCATACACGGCACTGACAAATGGTTTTACATCTATCACACCATTCGATACCATACGTGCTGCCCGAACAAAATCCCGTTCATTCGAATTTGCCGTTCCTAATATTTTTATGGATTTTGAATGAATCCAGTTCGGATTAAACGGCATCGGTTCTGCCGGTTTAATAGAACTATACAGCACGATTTTCCCGGCATTACATACACACCGGAATGCATCATCTACCAGAGACGGAATTGCAGTACAGTCAAACACTACCTGTACTTTCTCACCATGCGTAATCTCTAAAATCCGTTCTTCCAGATTTTCTTTTGTCGGATTAATGACATGTTGGGCCCCCATTGCTTTCGCTTTTTCCAATCGTTCATCATTTACGTCGGAAACAATCACACAGGCTCCCTGCTTACAAGCAAGCATTACATGAAGCAGTCCCATAATTCCGCACCCCATAATAAGTACGGTATCTCCCATTTGGATATCTGCCGTCTCAATACTATGTACTACACAGGATACCGGCTCAATGATAGCCGCTTCCTCCGGTGCGACATTTTCATAGTGGAACAAACAGTCCGGAGCAACCAACATATATTCGCTCAGTCCACCCATTCCTTTGTGTGGCATACCTTCCAAATGTGCACTATGATTGAAATGGTCACAAGATTGAGAATTTCCGGTTTTACAGTAATAACAGTTCTTACATTGCAATGTTGCGCCAACCACAACTTTATCTCCAACTTTCCACTCTAACTTGTTTACGTCTTCTCCCATTGCCACGATATGTCCGGCAATCTCATGACCACCGATAAACGGAAACTCTACCTTATTTACCCCCGTGTAAACCCGTTGTTCCCATGTACAGATTGCCGTTGCATCAATCTTTACCAACACTTTATTACCTTTCGCTGCAGGTCTTTCACACTCTTCTAAGCCGATTTTCCTCACATCACGAAATACGGCTGTTCTCATAGTCTCACCCATCTTTATCATCTCCTATATTGCATTCTTCCCCGGATAAGCATTTGTCCGGCTCTTTTACACCATCATGATAATTCCATTTCATAACCATGTAAACAAAAGCAATACCTATTGATGATTGCTCATAAACAATCATTTCTCGCAACACAATCAATCATTCCCAATCATTTATTCACATCAAAATAAAGCATAATTATTTTTTTCCAGATTATTTTCCGTAATTATGCACATTTTCATCTCCTTCTCCTTGACAAACAATCACTTCTAATCATATAATTCATATAATTATTAAATGAGGTGAATCATATGTTACAGACTGAACGTTATAATCGGATTATGGTCATATTAAAAGAGCACAAACAAATCACAGTGAAAGAACTCTGTTCCCTTCTATATGCAAGCCCTGCAACTATTCGAAGAGATTTGAATATTTTAGAACGGCGCGGTCTTTTAACAAGAAGTTATGGTGGTGCAACCATCAATGAGACTTTCCCTACTCAGGTACCTTTATCAGTCCGAAGCAGCAGTAATCAGTCCGAAAAAAGAAAGATAGCCGCAAAAGCCGCCACTTTGGTACAACCCGGTGAAACCATTTTTATGGATGCTTCTTCCACTACATACCTTATGATTCCTTATTTTCGCAACATTCGTGATTTGACTGTTATTACCAATAATCCGAATGTTTCGCTGACTTTAGCAGAATATAAGATTCGTAATTTCTGTACCGGTGGAGAAATGCTAAATGATTCTGTTGCCCTCTGTGGAAATCATGCGGAACAGTTTATACGTGGCATTCGTGCCAATTGGGTATTTTTTTCATCAAGAGGATTTGATGGCGATGTAATGACAGATTCCTCAAAATCAGAACGTGATATCAAAACTGCCATGATTGAATGTGCACAGAAAAAAGTATATCTCTGTGACAAACACAAAGAAGGGAAAACTTATCCCTATGTGATTACAAATGTAAAAAATATAGATTATATCTTTCGAACTGATTGAGTGGTGATTCCGGCTGTTATTTTCTTTTTGCGATTAAAAAAGGAATTCCCTGTTGATACACAGGTAATTCCTTTTTTACTAAATTCCCCCTAATTTTCATCATCCAATCAATACCCGTTTGCCTTCAAAAGCAAACCCATACTTTCTGATTCTGTCAGACGAGATTCCTTTTGCCGTCAGTTCAGCACTGTAACATTTCTCTTCAATCTGTGTCAAAGCCGCCTGCACCGTATCCTGCAATGTTTCTTCATCTTCCGGATCATAGACTTTAAATTCCATAATGTATGCGTTATCCTGCTAATTCAATGGTTCTAACATGACATCATATCTGCCAAAACCGCTTTCCCGGTTGTAATGAATCACGTAT
>CAZXQK010000165.1:0-3526 GCA_964642785.1 uncultured Faecalimonas sp. | reverse complement strand
CGTTTATTGTACAAGTATGTATTCACACTGTAATTTAAAGTAACACCGGTTACCGTACCGTCCAGATAAAATTTGGCACACAATTCTTTATCAAAATCAACTGCTGCCATCGGAATATCCACATAATAATTCCCGTTATTCAATGACTGGACAGGGTATTCCTTGTCATTTACTTTTACCATCAGATTTGTAGTATCATCAGCCGTAAATTTCAATCGGACTGTTACCCTTCCATCTAGAACAAGGCTTGCACTCTTCCATTTATAATTTCCCGTCTGAGTACCGGAAAGTATCTGAGATACATAACTGTTAATGCTATTCAAATCATTACTGCTTCCTAAGCCTGTCAACGTCAAGCCTGTCGTTATCGAATCGCTTAATCCATATTTCTTCTGTACCTCTGCACCATATCTTAACAAATCTGCCACAAGATTCTTTAATTGCGTGGCACTACCGGTATCTTCCAAAATCGCTTTACAATACTCCTTCATAGAAAACGTTTTAGTCTGCGTAAATGAACCACTCTTCGCCGGAACTGTCAGTGTTGCTGTAATGTCATATGCCATCTGTTGTGGAAGCATGTCATCGTATGTGAAGCTGTAAGTGCCGTCTGCATTGGCAGTTCCTGTTACTTCTTTTGTTTTAATTACCTTACTACTGCCATCAAGCATTTCGAACTTCATGGTTGGTGTCTGATTACCATATACCGGCACCGTCAATGCTGTCTTGTATGTAAAATCAATACTATCTTCCAGTGTTGCCTGTGCACTCCAGGTTGCAGCATATGGAACGACCTTTCTTCCAGTGTTATTTTCAAAGGTAGCAAAATCTTCTTGTGTTATCATTTGCTTATAACTGCCACCATTGTAACCTGAGTAATACCACTCTTTAAAAGAACCATCTCCATCTTCAAAATTCGCATTTTTAAATAGATTTTCTTCAGAGCCTTCTGCCGTAAATTTTACATCCCAAATATAAAAAGCACCTGTCTCACATTGAATATTAATATATGCCACTTCATCTTCAATTGGTGTGTACTTTGCCTCGTGTTTAACCGTCTTTATTGTTCCAACAGCTGTCTGATGATCCTGTACAAGTTTTGTACCAATATTCAATTCTCTATTCCATCCAATGATAGTTCCCTGTTCAATAACATAAAGTTTAAAACTTAGCGTGTAGGTTGTCCCTTTCTCTACATTAATAAACTGTCCCAAACGACTGTCATTGTAACTTGAAGATCTAGCTGTTATCTTCGCCATATACTTCGGTGATTCCGTCTCTGCCGCCTCTGCCTCGGCACTTGTGCCGGGCAGAAACGTTCCTATTGTTCCAACTGAAAGTAAAAGAATCATCAACCAGGTAATTGATTTTTTTAATAGCTTCTTCATCTCTCATACTCTCCTTTATTTTTTGCTGTCTGCAAGTTTCCTCTTTTTCAAAAACAAAACAGTGCCTATGGTTCCAAGACCGCCTGCTGCCACAACAGCTGTTACGATCCAGATGATCGCCATGCTGTCTGTATCTTCTTCCTGCTTAACATCCGTTGCAGTCGTATCATCCTGTTTTACCGCTGCCGTTTTGATGTATTTCATATCCATTTCCTTATATTTGTCTTTATCATCAAAGGTAAATACAATATTAGGATTTACATAGGAAAGTAACGCCGCATCTTCCGCCTTCATCGCATCAATCTTTGCACGGTCAAATTTTTCTATTTTGTGACCATAGGTTGCCACAAAATCAGCGGAATCCTCTACTGTTTTTGCTGTTTTTTCTCCGATACTCCAGCCAATCCACGAACCGTCACCTTTTGAAAAACTTCCGTTTCTTAACAGATTCTCCGTTTTTCCTTTCTCGATCAGGCACAAATTCCACATATATACCTCGGAATCCGGTTCACACTCCATGGAAACTGCAAGGTAAGTATCTCCTTCTGTTGCGGTATATTCAATCTCTAATCTGCCCTCTACACCTGCTTTTGTTGTTGCACGGAATCTTCCATAAGAATCTCCCTCACTGCCTTTTGAGGTATCACTCCACAAGAGCAGTGATGCTGTTGCCGAATCTTGTTTCGTGTCATAATAGTTACAGCTGAAGATATATGTTTTCCCGGCTTCCGGTGTAATGCTGTTTCTGACATTCACATAGGTATGCATCTTACCGGATGGATCCTTATGTGAACCGATCAAATGTGCCATATACTTTGGATCACCTTTCGGAATACCTTCCGGTGTCTCCGGTTGTGGGAAAATACTGCTGTCATACTTCAGAACTTCCACACCGTATTTTGATTTCATCGTGTCAGACGCCACTTTATCATTTACCATACCACTCTGTCCGATGATCCAGCCGATCAAAGAACCATTTTCTTTTTTGAAACTTCCATTTGTCAAAAGATTCTGTTGACCATTTTTTTCTCGCAGGCATACATTCCATACATATATGGTGGATCCCGGTGCTATCTCAAATCGTGCAGCGAATCCTGTCACATCTTTCCCTGCTTTATATGTAAGATCAATGGTTCCCTGTGTATCCGATTTCAATGCTGCCTGCACGGCATCCTTATCACCTGACCAGATTACGACATTGCCTCCATCACCTTCCTGTACATAATAATTGCAGGTAAACTGATACTCCATACCTTCCTCTGTTGCCAGACTCTGATAAACCCAGAGCCATTTCGCATCAGACGGCAACTGAATCTTCATCATATAATCCGGTGTTCCTGTAGGAATACTTTCCGGTTTTTCCGGCTGTGGAAAAATGCTGCTGTCATATTTTAAAATTTCTGCTCCATATTCCGATTTTAATTTGTCAGATTTTTCCTTATTGTTTATAATTCCGCTCTGTCCAACTGACCAGCCTATGAAAGTACCTTCTTCCTTCTTGAAACTTCCGTTTGTCAGGAGGTTCGTATCTCCACCCTCTTCATACAGACAAATGTTCCATATACAAACTGTAGAACCCGGAATAATTTCAAACCGTGCAGCGATACCGGTAACTCCTGATCCTGCCTGATATTTCACATCAAGTGCACCCTGTGAACCGGTTCTAAAAACAGCACTTTTTGCGTCAGAATCATCAGACCATACCACTGCGTTGGCACCCTCACCTTCCAGCACATAATAATCACAGGTGAAGTGATATGTTCTTCCTTCTGTTACTGATAATGTCTGATACATCCACAGCCAGTTTGCATCTGATTTTAATTGAACTTTAGCCATATACTCCGGTGTTCCTGTCGGAATCTGTTCCGGCACATCCGGTGTATTCGGCTGACCGGAATTCTCATTTCCTCCCTGTTGCGAGAAAACACTGCTGTCATACGGAATAACTGAGGTTCCATAAGTGTCCTTCGCGGCATCCGATTCCGCTTTATTTTGAATCGTATCATCTTTGATTCTCCAACCGATCCATGAACCGGATTCTCTTGAAAAGTCTCCATTATTCAATAAATTCGTCTGTGTTCCTTTTTCTGTCAGACCGGCATTCCAAATGTACATCTCTGTTCCATTTGGAATCTCAA
>CAZXQK010000164.1:0-3527 GCA_964642785.1 uncultured Faecalimonas sp. | reverse complement strand
ATTGAGAGATATCTTGATATTCCTACATTGGCGGTGATTCCTGAAAAAACAGTAAAAAATAAGACGAAGAATACAGGAAAAGAAAGGGTTAGACATGGCATATAAGAGTATTACATTAACAGATAGCAATCCCGGAAATTATTTTTATGAAGAGGCCATGAAGACCTTACGTACAAATGTACAATTTTCAGGGAAAAATAATAAGGTTATTTTGCTTACCAGTGGTCATGGAAATGAAGGAAAGAGCGATGTCAGTTTTAATTTGGCGGTGGAGTTGGGAAAAGCCGGCAAGAAAGTTCTGCTGATTGATGCGGATATTCGTAAATCCGTTTATAAGGATCGGTATAATATTAAGGAAGATATAAAGGGGCTTTCGCAATATCTTAGCGGACAGGTAGAACAGATTGATGAAGTGGTATGCAAAACAAATTATGAGAATTTGTATATGATTCTGGCAGGACCATATGCACCAAATCCGACAGAAATGTTGGGTGATGAATTGTTCGGTCAACTTTTAAAGGCTGCAAAACAGGTGTTTCAGTATGTGATTATCGATACACCGCCACTCGGTGTTGTAGTAGATGCTGCGGTAATCAGTCAATATTGCGACGGAGCAATCATGGTGATTGAAAAAGATAAAACAAGTTATCGCTTGTGCCAAAAAGTGAAAGCACAATTGGAGAAGAGTGGATGCAAGATCTTAGGTGCGGTATTAAATAAGGCACCTGTTAAGGGAAGTACTTATTATGGTAATAAATACAGTACATATGCAAATGGATATTTAGAGCTGAGAGAGTAATGGCTGATGATAAGAAGAAAAAATCAATTTTTGTTTTTGACCTGTCTGCTTATTGTCGTAATTGGAAGTGGGATTGTCATTTTGAAGCGTAACGACACCGGAAGTCCGTCTACGGATTTTCAAGAAAGTGACAGGGAAGATACGGTGACATATGATGGTAAAACTTACCGCTATAATGACCATTTGAGCAATTATTTATTCATGGGAATTGATGTGAGAGAGCAGGAGGAAGACAAGCAGACGCGAACAGAAAATGGACGTGCGGATGCAATCTATCTGTTAGTTTACGATCGTATGGAAAAGACCATGGTTTGTTTTTCAATACCGAGAGATACCATAACGGATATTCATGCATATTCCGTAGATGGTACAGACCTGGGACTGACGGAAGAACATATCAATATGCAGTATGTGTATGGAGATGGAAAAGAAAAAAGTTGTCTTTTGATGAAGGAAGTGGTATCCGGTCTTATGTATGGGGTACCGATACAGGGATATTGTGCATTGAATATGGATGGAATTACGGCTGCTGTTCGGACGATTGGAAGCGTAGAGGTTGTTGTTCCGAATACTTCTTTGGAAGCGGTAGATCCGATATATATAAAAGGTCAAAAAATTCTTGTTACGGAAGAAAATGCAGAATTATTTGTGAGATATCGGGATACGAATGTTCCGCAAAGTGCCATGGACAGAACAGAGCGTCAAAAGGCATTTATGGAAGCGTTTTTAGAAACGGTAAAGAGTCAGACTGCTGATCATACCAAGGTTGTAGTAGAAATGTATGACAGTTTGAAACCCTATATGATTTCTAATATGGGAACAGATGTGTTCGCACAATTATTAAGTGCGACCTCTGCTTCGGATGATGGTATTTTGGATATTCCGGGAGATAAAGTTACCGGAAGTAAATATGACGAGTATCATGTCAGGGAAACAGAATTATATGAGCAGGTGCTTCGAATTTTTTATAATGAAGTGCAGGGTGATGGATCATGAAAAGAAAAATATTGGTTGGCATAGGAATTGCATTGATTGTGGTCGGAATTGCGTTTGGCAGTGTTGGCTTATATAAGTATATGTCAGAACAGAATGCAGGGAAATTTTATGAAGACATTAAAGTGGATCTGGATATTGACCCGATCATGGAGATTCCGCAATTTGAGACAGAGAAACTTGAAAATCCAATTGATTTTGCAAGTCTTACAGCAAAGTACCCGGATGTTTATGCGTGGATTACCATTCCGGGAACAAAGATAGATTATCCGATTGTTCAGCACCCGACAGACAATGCATATTATTTGAATCATACGGTTGACGGACGTAAGCGGGTGGAGGGTTCGATTTTTACTGAAACTTATAACGGAAAAGATTTTTCAGACCCGAATACGCTGATATACGGGCACAATATGAAAAATGGTTCCATGTTTAAAGGCTTGCATCAGTATGAGGATAAAAAATTCATGGAAGAACATGATGAAATTTTGATTTATCAGGAAGGGAAAGTTCTGAAATATAAGATTTTTGCGGCTTATGTTTATGACAGCAGACATATTCTTATGAGTTTTGATTTTGATGATAAAAATATTTATCAGTATTATCTAAATTCTGTTTTGACAAAAAGGGATATTAGTAGTAATATAGATACAACAGTAGATGTTACGACGGATGATAAGATTATTACGCTTTCGACATGTAATAATAATGACAGTCAGAGATATTTAGTGCAGGCAGTACTATTATCTATACAAGAATAAGAAAGGAAAGAGGTAACATGAAAAAGAGAGTTTTGGCAGGACTTATGATGGCGGTTCTGATGATGGCATCGGTAATGAGTGTTTCAGCTAACAAAAGCAAGAGTGATGAAGTGCAGACAAGCGGAACAAATGCTGATTTGTATGTAGTTAACACAAGCAAGGATGCATTTGACAGTTTATCCGGTGAAGACGCAGATGCAAAGGCTGAGATTGAACAAATGAATCAGGGAAAACTTCCGGAGTCTGTTATCAATGATATCAAAGCATCTGATAATGATGCAGCTAAAGACATCGACAAGAAGCTGGAAAACAAGACATTGATTTGCCCTGTGTTTGATGTGGCAATGGTTGGTAAACATGCTGAATGTGAATCAAGAGGTTATCATATCATTGAACTGGATGTTCCGGCGTTGAAAAACTGTGATCCGGATTCTGTTATCGTTCTTCACTACAGTGTAGAGGATCATAAGTGGGAAGTGGTAACAAACGTTACGGTTGACGGTACGAAGCTTACAGGACATTACACAAATTTATCACCAATTGCTATTTTTGCAAAAACAACAACCGGTGGTGCAGTGGGAACATCTCCGAAATCAGGCATTACATCTTCTACATGGATGCTTTGGACAGCAGTAGCAATTGTTGCACTTGGTGCAGGCATTGTTGCAACTCAAAAGAAAAGAGGATAATTAAAAACCTTGTCGTTTGCTTATGAACGACAAGGTTTTTTTATCGGATAGTTCAATCCGGTTAATGTTTCGAAACTGCAACGTACAGCATCTTCTGACATATCGCAGGTAAGCACATAAAGCGATACTTTTTTTAGTAAGACATCTATTAGTTCCAGTGTCAACCCTGCGGCTGTTGTGTCGGAGGGGAGATATATCTGCTTAAATAATAGAGGAAGACAATCGCACGCATCTATTTTTTTGATGGAATTTTCGACACCACGCTGTACAAAACAAATTGCTTTA
>CAZXQK010000163.1:0-3572 GCA_964642785.1 uncultured Faecalimonas sp. | reverse complement strand
GAATATTATGATTGTAGGTGTAGGCGGACAGGAAACATTGCTTACCAGCCGTATCTTGGGCGGTCTTGCGATTGCAGGAGGATATGATGTGAAACTTTCGGAGGTACATGGAATGGCACAGCGTGGAGGAAGCGTGGTTACCTTTGTACGTTACGGAGAAAAGGTTGCAGAACCGATTGTAGAAGAAGGACAGGCAGATGTGATCATTGCATTTGAAAAATTAGAAGCCCTTCGCTATTCTCATTATCTGAAGAAGGATGGCGTGCTGATCATCAATGACTGGAGAATTGATCCGATGCCGGTCGTTATCGGAGCGGCATCGTATCCGGAAAACATCATGGAAACTCTGACAAAAGAACATCAGGTTTATACGGTAGATGCTACGGAAGAAGCAAAGAAACTCGGAAATCCGAGAGTATTTAACATGATCGTGCTTGGTATTGCGGCACAGCATATGGATTTTGCAAAAGAAACATGGTACGACGTGATTGAACGTACCGTTCCGCCAAAGACGATTGAGATTAACAAACAAGCCTTTGAAGTGGGATATTTAATGTAGCACAAAGGAGGAAAGCACCATGGCATGGGTAGAAAGATATTATGACAAAGAAAAAGAATGTATGAGCAGAGATGAAGCGACTGCTCTGCAAAGCGAAAGACTGGTAAAGCAGGTAGCAAATGTATATCAGAATGTTTCATTTTATCATAATAAGATGAAAGAACTTGGTCTGGAACCGGGTGACATTAAGGGGATTGAAGACATTAACAAACTGCCGTTTACGACAAAAGAAGATTTACGGGATAACTATCCGTTCGGACTTTTGGCAGTACCGAAATCAAAGGTTGCCAGAGTGCAGGGTTCGTCCGGAACGACCGGAAAACTGACGCTGGCTTCCTATACACAGGCGGATACTGAACTGTGGGGCGAATGTGTGGCACGTTGTATGACAATGGCAGGACTGACAGAAGAAGACATTATTCATACCTGCTACGGATACGGTCTGTTCACAGGAGGTCTTGGCATTGATTTTGGTGCCAGAAAGCTAGGAGCAATGGTCATTCCCATGTCTTCCGGAAATACACAAAGACAGATGATGTGCATGGAAGACTTTGGTGCGACAGCACTTGCCTGTACACCATCCTATGCATTGTATCTGGCAGAATCTCTTCGTGATGCAGGAAAACTGGATAAAATTAAGATAAAAACAGGTATCCTCGGGGCAGAGCCGTGGACCGTGGAAATGAGAGAGCAGATTGAAAGTATTTTGGGAATCAACTGTTTTGATATATACGGACTGTGTGAAATCTTAGGACCGGGAGTTGCCATGGAATGTATCCATCATAACGGACTTCATATCCACCATGATTATTTCTATCCGGAAATATTAAATCCGGTGACCAATGCAGCGTGTACAGACGGAGAAACAGGTGAATTGGTATTTACAACATTGACTAAAGAAGCCATGCCACTGATCCGTTATCGGACAAAGGATTTGACCAGCATTGATCATAGTACCTGTGCGTGCGGAAGAACCCTGCCACGTATTTCAAAATTCAAGGGACGTACCGATGACATGAAAGTAATTCGCGGTGTCAACGTATTCCCGACACAGGTAGAGACGGCACTGCTCAGTATGGGTGGAGAAGTAGCACCACACTACATGATGATTGTAGACCGGGAAAATAATATGGATAAATTAACGGTTATGGTAGAAGTGGATGAGCGATACTTCTCCGATGAAATACGTGCCTTAGAAGGCTTGAAAAACAAGATTGCGGGTGTCTTAAAACAGGCACTTGGTATTGCGGTAAATGTAAAACTCGTAGAACCAAAGACCATTGCGCGAAGCGAAGGTAAGGCAAAACGTGTGATTGATAATCGAAATCTGAACTAAGGGGGAAAGAGACATGACAATAAAACAATTATCCGTATTTCTGGAAAATAGAGAAGGACGTTTGGACGAAGTGTTGCAGACACTTGGAGAACATGATGTCAACATTGTTGCGTTAAGTCTGGCAGATACTGCTGACTACGGCATGCTTCGTATGATTGTTTCTGATCCGGTAAAAGGAAAGAATGTGTTGAAGGAAGCAGGTATTACGTCCATGCTTACGGACGTAATTGCAATTCGTGTTCCGCACGCAGCCGGCTCTCTGAGCAAGGCAATGCATGGACTGATGGCAGGCGGTGTCAACGTGGAATACATGTATGCTTTTGCAAACGGTGCAGATGCATCTGCCGTTTTAAAATCGGATGACCCGCAGAAGGTTGTGACGATTTTACAGGCAAATGGATTTGATGTATGGAAAGCAGATGAGGCATATCACGCAAATGTATAAGATGGGAAGATAAAATGAGGGCTGTGGAAACCACGGCCCCTTCTGTCGCAATTATTCTTTCGAATTTATTCTTTTAAATACCAAGTCATATCCGTCATTGCCATAATTCAAAGTACGGTTCACACGACTGATAGTTGCGGTGGAAGCTCCCGTTTTTTCGGCAATTTCCAAATAAGTTTTCTGCTCTCTCAGCATTTTTGCAACTTCAAAACGCTGCGTGATTGATAGCAATTCATTGATTGTGCAAATATCTTCAAAAAAAGTATAGCATTCTTCTCTATCTTTCAGACACAGGATTCCATCAAATAATAAATCTAAGGATTCAGTTTTTACTTTTTTTCCCATGTTTACTCACTCCTTTGTTGGCTTTTCTTCTTTCGTATTTTAACACATTAAATTCGTAAAGTCCACCTTTTTACAAGAATATATTTTCAATTTTCGTAAATTCTAATCATAAATCACAAAAATGGAGAGAAGAGTATGAAAAAAGAAGAATATGATTATCTTTCACATTCAGCATCTACGACAGACTGTACCGGACTGATACCTACACCTGCTGTTTCAGAAGCAGAACGGGAATCTTACGATGCTATTTATCCGTATATGCCAAAGGAGACCGAAGAGAATAAAAGAAAGAGGTAACAATCCATTTTCCTACTTCATATAGTATTAAGAAAAAGTTCTTAGATGGAGCGTTTATGAAAAAGCGAATTTTAGCAGTTACACTTATAGCAACTCTTGCTTGTTTAACAATGTTTGGATGTGCGTCGAAGGAAGAAGAAGCAGGTCAGACAAAGGTTGTACTAAACGAAGTGGCACATTCTATTTTCTATGCACCGATGTATGTTGCGATTGAAAAAGGATATTTTGAAAAAGAGGGAATTGACTTGGAACTTGTATGTGGATTTGGTGCAGATAAAGTCATGACAGCTGTGTTATCGGGTGAAGCAGACATAGGATTTATGGGCTCGGAAGCATCGATTTATACCTATAATGAAGGGGCAAAAGATTATGTTGTCAATTTCGCCCAGTTGACACAGCGTGCCGGAAATTTTCTGGTAGCACGGGAGAAGATGGAAGAGTTTTCGTGGGAAGATTTGAAGGGCAGTCTGGTACTTGGGGGCAGGAAGGGAGGCATGCCACAAATGGTATTTGAATATATCCTGAAGCAGAACGGTATTGACCCGAAGACAGATCTGGATATCAATCAGAACATTGATTTTGGTTCTACG
>CAZXQK010000162.1:0-3588 GCA_964642785.1 uncultured Faecalimonas sp. | reverse complement strand
GGAGAGATGCGAAAGCAAAAGAATATCTTTCATAAAGTAAAGGAAACTGTATTACGACAGATTTTGAAACAGGAAATGGCGAAAAAGGGGGAAAACGCATAGAAAAATGCGAAAATCCCCTTTCTTTTTTTGCGTTTTTGCATTAATATGATAGAAGGTTAAAAGTTACGGAGGGATAAAGATGATTTCAAATCAAATACTTCAAAGTACAATTGATGGATTGAAAGCAATTACACAGGTTGAGTTTCGTGTTTTTGATATAGATGGAAAGTTATTGGTCAGTACGACAGAAGACTGTGACAAGTATAATGTGGAAGTTCTGCAATTCGCAAACACATCGTCAGACTGTCGTGAGTGCAACGGATATCAGATGTACAAGGTTTATGAAGAGTATCAGCCGGTATATATTCTGATTGCTTCCGGAGAGGGCATGGATGTACAGAACATGGGAAAGGTGGCAGTATTCCAGCTTCAAAGTCTTTTAACAGCCTATCAGGAACGATTTGATAAAGATAATTTCTTTAAGAGTTTGCTGATGGACAATCTGCTTTTGGTAGATATTTACAATCGTGCAAAAAAATTGCATATTGACACAGAGGTAAGACGTGTTATTTTTGTTGTGGAGATGCCAAGGCAAAAGGACACAAATGTGTTGGAGCAGGTGAGAACTGTACTTTGTGGAAGAACAAGGGACTTTATTACTGCTGTTGATGAACGGAATGTCATTATCGTGAAGGAAGTCAGACAACATGAAGGATATGGCGAAATGGAGACCTATGCGAAAGAACTGCTTGCTTATCTGCAGGAAGAGTGCGACTTACAGTTCCATATTGCGTACGGAACCATTGTGGGCGATATCAAAGAAGTTTCCAAGTCCTACAAAGAGGCAAAACTGGCGTTAGATGTAGGAAAGATTTTCTTTGGCGGCAAAAACGTGATTGCCTACAATACGCTGGGAATCGGACGTTTGATTTATCAACTTCCTGTTCCGCTTTGCAACATGTTTATTCGTGAGATTTTTGAGGGGAAATCACCGGACGACTTTGATAAAGAAACATTGGCGACGATTGATAAATTTTTTGAAAACAGTCTGAATGTTTCTGAAACGTCAAGACAACTTTTTATTCACAGAAATACATTGGTGTACCGCTTGGATAAAATCCAAAAAACTACAGGGCTTGATATTCGTGTATTTGAAGATGCAATTACCTTTAAAATTGCTCTGATGGTAGTAAAATATATGAAATATATGGAAACAGTGGAGTATTAATAATTTAGGAGGAGCGTATGATAGAATTAAAAGAAGTTACAAAAGAATACGCAAAGGGCATTGCGGCCCTGAATGGAGTAAGTTTGAAAATTGAACAGGGAGAGTTTGTGTTTATTGTCGGAGACAGCGGCTCAGGAAAATCAACCTTGATTCGTCTGCTTTTGAAAGAGTTGGAGCCGACATCAGGAAAGATTACGGTCATGGGAAAGGATCTTGGCAGATTAAAGCACAAATCCATACCGTACTATCGCAGAAAACTGGGAGTTGTATTTCAGGATTTCCGTCTTTTACAGGACAGAAATGTGTATGAAAATATTGCATTTGCACTTCGTGTTACGGAGACACCGACCCGTATTTTGAAAAAGAAGGTTCCGGCAGCCCTTTCTTTGGTAGGACTGGCACAGAAATATAAGTCCAATCCAAAGGAATTATCCGGTGGTGAGCAGCAGAGAGTCGCAATCGCAAGAGCCATTGTAAACGAACCGTCTGTTTTGCTGTGTGATGAGCCGACGGGTAATCTTGACCCTGTAAATTCATGGGAAATCATGAAACTTTTAGACGAAGCAAATCAGAGAGGAACTACGGTTGTGGTTGTCACTCACAATCATGAGATTGTTGAGGCAATGAAAAAGCGTGTCATTACCATGCAGCAGGGGAACATTGTAAGTGATACGAAAAAGGCGGTGCGTAAATCATGAGAGTAAGTACGATTCGATATACGATAAAACAAGGTTTAAGAAACATCTCAAGAAATAAAATGTTTTCCATTGCGTCTGTTGCGACGATGGCGGCCTGTATTTTTCTGTTTGGTGTGTTTTATTCTATCATCACCAATTTTCAATATTTGGTGGAAAAAGCAGAAGAAAGCGTTGCAATTGTAGTCTTTTTAGATGCAGATCTTACGGAAAAACAAAAAGATAATATTGAAAAACAGTTGAGCAAACGAGAAGAAGTATTGGAAGTGAAATATGTTTCGGCTGATGCGGCATGGGAAGAGTTCTCAAAGAGTTATTTCGGTGCAGACAGCGACGCAATGGAAGGGTTTTCGGAGAATCCGTTGGAAAATTCCGATAACTTTGAAGTGTACATGAAAGATGTGGAGAAACAGGCGGAACTGGTGCAGTATGCGGAAGGTTTGGAAGGTGTGCGAAAAGTCAACAAATCAGAACTGGTTGCAGATGCACTGACCAGTGTGAATAAGCTGATTGCCTATGTTTCCGGTGCGATTATCCTGATTCTGCTTGTGGTTGCCGTTTTCTTGATCAGCAATACGGTTAATATGGGAATTACCATTCGGAAAGAAGAAATTGCGATTATGAAATACATTGGTGCAAAGGATGCGTTTGTAAGAGCACCGTTCGTTTTGGAAGGTGTGATTATCGGTATCATTGGTGCGGCACTTCCGTTACTTTTGTTATACTTTGCATATGAAAAAGCAATTAGTTATATTATGACGAAATTTTCGATTTTCAGCACCATTTTAAATGTGGATTTCCTTCCGGCAGCGGAGGTTTATCGGACATTACTTCCGGTAGGGCTGTTACTTGGAGTGGGGATTGGTTTTGTCGGAAGTTTCTTTACAGTTAAAAAGCATTTGAAAGCGTAGGAATTATGATGGAAATAGAGCAGTTTGAACAAAAACGTAAGAATAACTTTTGGAAAGGGGCACTTTGTGGTGCCCTTACTGTGTTAGTGATTGCAATTGTTGCATTTTCTTTGGTGATAAGAAGTGTGTCAGACAGTGATGATGTGGTATCGGAAAGTACACTGTGGAAACTGGAAGCAATTGAGAAATTAATCGATAAATATTATCTATATTCTGATGATATAGACAGGGAAACTTTGCAGGAGGCACTGATTAAAGGGTATGTAAATGGGTTGAATGAGCCGTATTCCGTATATTATGACGAGGCAGAAACGACAGCACTGTTTGAATCGACTTCCGGAACCTTTGGCGGTATCGGTGTCGGAATCATGCAGGATAACACCAGCGGTCTGATTACATTTACGAAGATTTATAAGGATGCACCGGGAGAAAAGGCAGGTTTTAAGGCGGGTGACATTGTCTATAAGGTTGATGGAGAAGATGTAACCGGACAGGATTTGGATACCATTGTTTCTAAAATTCGCGGTGAGATCGGTACTACCGTTGAACTGACAGTGATTCGTGACGGTGCGGAATATACGGGGACTGCAACCAGAGCTCTGATCGAGGAAGACACCGTTGCGTATGAAATGAAAGAAGATAATCTGGGATATATTCAGGTGACGGGATTTGAAGATGTTACATTGAAGCAGTTTGAAGAAGCACTGGACAG
>CAZXQK010000161.1:0-3615 GCA_964642785.1 uncultured Faecalimonas sp. | reverse complement strand
GTTCGGAAGGCAACATCAGGAGAGATTTCGTTGTTTTAAGGAGGAAAAAGATATGAATGTAAAGATTAACAAGAAAAGAAAATTGAACAATGGCATGTCAGATCGTGCATTTAATGTACTTTTGATCATTATTGCTACTATATGGCTTATCTGTGTAGCTTATCCGTGTGTTTATATCATATCTAGTTCTTTTTCGTCAGGAAATGCAGTGTCCAACGGGAAAGTACTGTTGTGGCCGGTAGAATTTTGTCTGACAGGATATAAACTGGTGTTTAAATATAAAATGGTGTGGAGCGGATATGCCAACACGATTCTGTATGCAGGATTAGGTACCATTCTCCATTTATTTATGACAATTTGTGGAGCCTATCCTTTATCCAGAAAAGATTATCAGGGAAAAGGAATCGTGCAGAAATTACTTACAGTATCCATGCTGTTTGGAGGAGGATTGATTCCGACATATATTCTGGTATCGGATTTGGGGCTTGTTAATACCAGAACATACATGATCATCAGTGGAGCGGTCAGTGTCAGCCATATTATTATCATGAAAACATTTTTTCAGAGCAGTATCCCGGTTGAACTTTTGGAATCGGCAAAGATAGACGGAATTTCGGATGCCGGGTATCTTGTGAAGATTGTGCTTCCGTTATCAAAAGCATCCATATCGGTTATCATGCTTTATTCACTGGTAGGAAAGTGGAATGATTATTTCGGACCAATGATCTATCTGCGGGATCGGGAACTGTATCCGTTACAATTAATTGTGCGGGAAATACTGAATGCATCAAATATTGATATCAGCAGTATAACGGATGCAACAGTACTTGAACAACTTGCGTCTGCAGCAGATCTGATGAAATATTCTCTGATCATTGTGTCAACTCTGCCAATGCTGGTTCTGTATCCATGTGTGCAGAAATTTTTTCAAAAAGGCGTTATGATGGGTTCCATTAAGGGATAACATCAGATAAAAAGACAATATTTTACAGCAATATAGTTAAAAAAGAACACAATATAGTTATAGAATATAAATTATATTGTTTGATAGAATGAACGAAAGAAATATAATTATACAAAAACAGGGAACGAAAGGAGTAAAAAATGAAAATGAAGATGAAGCTTTTCACCATGTTGTTGTTCGTGGTGCTGGTGGGCACATTGATGGGGTGTGGAAAAAAACAATCATCGGGTGTAGAGGCACTGCCGGATGAAACCGTAACATTGAAGGTGGGAATTCCCCAGAATGCGAATGTTTCAGACTATGAGGATAATGCATTTACCAAATATTTGGAAGAATATGCAAATGTTAAGATTAAATTTGTGTTTTTCTCCGCTTCTGAATCGGAATACAAGCAACAGTTGACCTTGATGTGCGGAGCAAATGAGGAATTACCGGATGTTCTGTTAGGGTTTTCTTTTGATCAGTATATTGCCAATCAGTATGGTGAGGATGGGTATTTTATTGACCTGACAGATTATATTGAGGAATATGCTCCGAATTATCAAAATCAATTGGAGAAATTGGATGATGAGACGAGAGAATATATCTTGGAAAAATCAGAGAGCAAGGATAGTAATGCGATATACGGTATGCCAAGAGTGATGTGTCAGGCATTTGACGACCAACAAAGCATCATGTACATTAATCAGAATTGGCTGGATGCCCTAGGGTTGGAGATACCGACTACGACAGATGAGTTGAAAAATGTATTGAAGGCATTTGCAACAAAGGATCCGAATGGCAATGGTGAAGCAGACGAGATTCCTATGATTGGCGGCTCGGAGATGATCAACTATCTGCTCAATGCCTTTGTTTGTTATTCACAAAGTGAATTTAATGTAACCGATGGTAAGATTTGGGATCCGATTCAAACGGATGAGTTCAGACAGGGTCTGATTTTTGCAAACGATCTTGTTAAAGAGGGCTTATACAGTTCGCTTGGATTTTCCATTTCCGGATTTTCAGAGTATAAAACGCTGATCAGCCCGACAGATGGTGCGTCAAAGGTTGGTATTTTTACGAGACACCATGACGGGATGACAAACTCTGCCACAGATGCACTATCTGAATTTACAGCTCTTCCGGCACTTTCGGACGAGACCGGAAAAGGTGGATATACAATCGTGAAAGAACCGGAAATCAAATGGACGGCATTTATCACGAAGGATTGTAAATATCCTGCAGCGGCAATGAAGCTGCTCGATGCTTTTTATCTGGATGAAACCATTACCCGTCAGAGACATGGCGAAAAGGATGTAGACTGGATTTATCAGGAAGGTGAGAATGCCAATGGCACATCTTCATATACAAAGGTATTGAATTCTGAGGCATTCTTCAGTGGCAATTCGACATGGTGCATGAATCTTTGCGGGATTATGTCAGACTGGAGTTATTTGCCAATCCAGCAGGATGACGGAAATAGCAGAATCGCTGAGTCTAACCGGTTGTGCAAAGAACAGTTCGATTTGATGGCTGACGGTAAGCGGTTGAAAGAAACAGCTACAAGACTGATATATACAAATGAAGAATATGAGATACGTGAGCAGAAAGCTTCTGATGTGAATAACTATGTCACGAAACAGGTTGTGCTGTTTGCATCCGGTGAAGAGGATCCGAGAGATGATGCAGTATGGCAGAATTTCCTGGATACTGTGGAAAAGTTAGGCCGCAGTGAACTTATGGAGGTTTGTCAAAGCGCATACGATCGGAAATAGAATTTGGAAAGGTCTTCAGAAATATGAAAAGCAAAAAAAGAGTTTATATGTTAATTGGTATATTACTTATTGCACTCCTTGTTGGTATGGGACTCATTTCCTCACTACGAATGAGAAAAGAACAGACAGAAGAAAATGAGAGTTCAAATGATTTGGGGCAATATTCGGAGTCTGACCTTTTTCAAGCGGTTCCCGTTATGAGGAGGGGAGATATTTCTTATACAAAAGCGACAGATGTTGGCGGTGGTGATTTTATGATTACCGCCATTGACACAACGCTTTCTGATTATCAGGAGTATCTGTTGATTTTGGAGGAAAACGGATTTCAGAAGCTCGTGGATAATGGTGAGAATGGCATAGAAGGATTTGTCTACACAAGCCATTACCAAAAGAAAGGGTTATTAGTAATTGTTTCACATATTGTAAATTTGAAGAAAACAGAGATTACAGCAACAGATAATACGTCTTTATCGGAACATTTGACGTATGATGATTCCTATGTGGCTGAAAACCGGGCAGAGGCGCGGACTTCATTCCATCTTTTAGAGATGAAGGAAGTTGGAAACAGTTTTGTTTTTCAATTGAAAAACGGACATTTTATCTTGATGGATGGTGGAAAGGAAGGCGAAATTACTTACCTCTTAGATTATTTGGAAGAGTTAGCACCTGAGAATGAAAAACCGGTTGTGGAAGCATGGTTTATCAGTCATGCTCACCTTGATCATATGGGTGTTTTTAAAGCATTTGCAGGCAATTCTGATTATGCAGAACGGATTTTTGTTGAAAATGTTTTTTTTGATCTGCCAAGTGATGAAGCAGTTGAAATAGCGGGGACCTATGATTCCGTCAATGAAATTCTGATTTATTGCAAGGCGGTGCCACAGTATTTAAAACAAT
>CAZXQK010000160.1:0-3636 GCA_964642785.1 uncultured Faecalimonas sp. | reverse complement strand
GCTCCGTCGTATACCATCCTTCAAATTCATAAGCATTCTCTTCTAATGTCTTTGGATAAGAAGGTGCAAACCCATCACCTAATTTTTCCACATCACTCAAACCAGATAACAAATATCCGTACCCAACCTGTGTTTTGACGATTTCCTCGTCATAATTCTGCATGACAAATTCGTTTTCATTTCGTTTATAGAAAAAATCAACACCGTAACATTTCTTGTAGGAGTTCGTCTGCTCAGCCGTAAAGGTAATGTCTGTCGCTTGTTCCTTGCCTATATTTGTATATCCTTCCAAAGACGGAATGGTTTGTTCTTTAACTGTAGAATTATCACAGGTATCATAGGAATCGATCAGCTTATAAGTTACATTCCCATACTCCTTAATCGTAGGTCCAGTCTCATCTTCACCTGGAAGAACCGGAACCCAGATACGATATACAAACAGATATGGGACATTCCATGTAACATATCCTGCACCGTTTTCCCAAAAGCAAAGGTAAGAAACAGTTGTTTCATCCTCATAGTCACTATGAAACAGAATTGCGGAATCCAGTTTCTCGTATTTACCTTTGATAGTCTCATTGCCATTTCGTGAATAGGCAACATGATGCTCTCCGTTCCACCCTGCCACGAATGCCTGTGTACCGTCCCATTCATTTTTATTTGAGGTTATTTCTGTTCTTTTTGTCGGTTCAAATACAGAGCAAGGCCACAATTCAGAAATATTCTGACCATACTCCGCTTCGAATTCTATGTAATAATAGGTTCTACTGCTTCCTGTCGTAGTATATTCTCCCTTTGTATAACCACGACTTTCTCCAACACTATTTAAAGCCGGAAGTTCTGTAACTTCTCCCACATTGCTATATTGAAAAACCCGATTCAATAATATTGCATCTTCGGATGTATTTTCTCCGAGCTGATATCCAAAATAATAAGTTGAGCCACCGATAATCTTTATCTTCTCCCCTTCTTTCGCCGCATAATAAAACCGCAATGTATATTCTTTCGGCTTGTAATATACATTGACAATCGTAGAGCCATCACCCTCTACCGTAACATTTTCATCAGCACGTACATATTCATAATATCGAACATCCTCATTGCCTGATAAACAGTCTTTCAAGTCATCTTTACCCGAAACTTTAGAACCTGATTGAACACCTGTGACCGTTCTTCCTGTCAGATACTGCGATGTCCCATCCTTTCTTTCCAGCCAGTAAACTACCGTATAAGATGTCTCTATTGTCTTCCACTGTGCCTCATACCGGCAATTATAATACGGTATGTTCGATACCAGTTCCGTTGACATGTCAGTCGGAAGACTTTTATCCCACTGTCCGTCCTCGTCCATATCCACCTGAACCAGTTTCCATCCGTCAAAGGTATATCCGTGTCTGACCGGTTCATTTACAACAAAAGCAGCGCCATAACGTGCATAAATCGGTTCCACACCGTATCCGCCGTTTAGATCAAACTCCATCAGATAATAATTCCGGTCATAATAACATTCGAACACCGTACTGCCGTCTGCCGCCACATTTTCCGGAATGTGATACATCTTGGTAAAACCCTTCGTATCTCCTGCCTTTCCTGTCAGTGTATCATTTGAAATGATCGTGCCGGTTTCAGCTTTATCAACCGTATAGCGTGCCACATCTTCCGTATACAGATCATCTGCAACATTTTGGAAATAGTACCTGATGGCGTAATTCACTTCTATCGGATAATAGTAAACATAATACACCTGATTTTCCTGCACAGAGTCCAAATTCAAATCCAATGTAGCCGCATCATTACCTTTTGTTCCGTCTTCATTTGCCAAAAACGGGGCAAAGCCAAGAAATGTTGGTGATACTATATTCTGCTGAAACTTAGTGCCTTTTTGTATCCTTGCAACGTACGGACTGTAAATTGCTGTTTCCTCTTCTTTCCCATAGCACGCATGATCCAGATACTTGATCGTAATGGTTACATATTCGCTTTCTTCATCCGTACTCTCATCTGACAGGGCAGTCCCACTGAAAAGGGCAATCTCTTCTTCCTGATCATAAACAGCTGTCTGCATCACCTGCTCTTCTTCCGGTTTTACCATCACGCAAACTGCAGCACTATACACGGTGTCGCCCTCATGTGTCGCAGCACATCGGATATAAACGCTGTCAGCATCATCCAGTATGTTCTTAACCAGTGCATACGAAACTTCACAGTCGCTTTCTGTTCTGTCGTAAATATTCACCCATACTGCTTCCTGCACATTCTGCATAAGCTGCCACTGAAATGCCGCATCACTCATCCCTTCAAGCTTTGTATTCAATGTTACTTTTTCATCTTTTTCCAGCTGAATTTCTTCTATTATCTCATCATCCAAAAGCACATCCAGTTTCGTTTCTGCCGCCTGGACATCTGACACAAAATGAATGACCACAAATAACAACAGAATAAAAACTGCAAAAAAAGAGAGTTTTGTTCTAATTTTCTTCATTCGCATTCACACCTTTTTCTTTTACTGCATTCCACGCTGCAGACGGACTGTCAAAGCCATTTGCCTGCACCACATAAGCACAAAACTTTATGGATAAGCCGTCAGCTTTCATCTTCTGCAGATTTCCTTTGGTTACAGTCTGTTCTACATTTATCTGTCCATCATTTCCAATCAGTTCCGATGATTGGAGAGTTTCATTCGATTTCAGTTTCTGATAAAACACATCCGATGTGTTCTCCAACTTTGTCCAACCCTCATTCATCTTCCATTCCATCATCTTATCCGATCCCGCTGAAGGATAATAATAAGAAGATGCGCCATCACTTTTCCATTGTTTTCCCATTACCTGAACGAAAATATACACATCCGATTCACTGCCGGAAAACTGAACCTTAACCTGATGCTTTAAAGGCACTCCCGGAATCACGACCAGTTTCCCTTTACTGTCAAAATTGCCCGTTTCCTCAAGTGACAATCTGGCGAATCGAATTACCCTTGCCAGATCATCCCCCGATTCCGTCACCGTATATCTGGCATACAGTCCACTCGTCAGATGCACGGAGAACAATGTTGCACACAGCAGAAAAAAAGCAATACAAATCGGTGCATTCATTCTATGTTTTTCTGTATGCTTTTTCATGCACTGCTACACCTCTTTCTTTAATCGTTCTATTTCATCTATCAGTTTCTGCCTGTCCTGATCATCTGATCTTCTTTGCCGTCTGTTTGGAATCTCTATCAATACGATCGCCAACAGTATGATTCCAATGGTACCTGCCGGACTCTTCAAGCCTTTCACAACTGTTCCGGCATAAGGAATCCATCCCAAAACCTTTCCCTTGATCGCCGTCACACGAATCGGGGCATCCTCTGCCGTATTTACATCTCCCTTTGTGACAATGTTCTCTTCATCAATTTCTACAATTCTGTGTACCACAAGAGACATCCCGTCCTGATAGACCACAATATCATTTACACAATATCCGTCAGCTTCTTTCACAAGAAGAAGTGTTCCCTCCGAAAAAGTCGGTTCCATACTTCCGGATAAGACAACTGCCATCCCATAACCAAATGGCATTGGAAGCTGATTCCCAACCAGGCTGTTTGCGTTTGCAAGGTATACTTTGATTCCCAACATCAGACCGCAAAGCGTC
>CAZXQK010000159.1:0-3666 GCA_964642785.1 uncultured Faecalimonas sp. | reverse complement strand
GGTCTGGATGCAGTAGATGAAATTGGGATTCATGGAACGACTGCTGCAGATCTTGCCAAAATCATGAGTTACTGCGTGATAAAATCCGATAAAAAGGAATTGTTTCTATCTATCACCGGGATGCCGGAGTACACCTTTACAAATGAAGAGGGCAGTCGGACGTTTGCCTGTGTCAATCACAATTCTTTCCTAAACATGATGGAGGGGGCTATTTCCGGAAAAACCGGATTTACAGGGAAGGCAGGATATTGTTACGTGGGTGCCCTGGAACGTGATGGAAGAACCTTTGTTGTGGCACTTCTTGCCAGTGGATGGCCGAATCACAAAACTTATAAATGGAGTGACACGAAAGTCTTAATGGAATACGGGCTGAAATACTATCATTATCGTTCGGTGGAAACACAGCCGGAACTATCTGAACTAAAAGTAGGTGACGGCATTGCGGGAAGCGGAAAACTGTTTGACACAGCGTATGTAAAATTGGAAATTGCATATCCAAAAGAGGGAACGCCTGATTTTCTGGTTCGTGAAGATGAAAAGATTGAGCTACAGCTGGAATATGAGACAAATCTGAAAGCACCTTTAAAGGCGGGAGAACAGGTGGGGAGGATTAGTTATTATGTGGAGGGAACAGAATGGAAATGTTATCCTGTCGTGGTCTCGGAAGATGTGGAAAAACGAAGCGTAGCATGGATTTTCAGCCGGATTTTTGACTATTATCTGCAACACCAGGGCAACTAAATTGCCCTGGTATACCTGCAAAGCCAGGCAGATTCTTCTTTTGTCAGATATGGTGAAACAGTGTCAAATACCTGTTTGTGGTATGCGTTCAACTGTGCCTTTTCATCTTCCCGAAGGAGAGACGGGTCGATGGCATCTAAATCAAACGGAACGAATGTCAGGACTTCAAAATGCATGAACTGACCATATTCGTTTTGCACATCTTTTTGCACCAATAATTCATTTTCCAAACGAATACCATGAGAACCTTCAATGTAGAGTCCCGGTTCGTCGGTCACTACCATTCCCTGTTCTAATTTCCATGCACCTTCCTCTGTGTTATTCCAACTGATACGTGCCGAAGCTTCGTGAATACTGAGGAGATATCCTACGCCATGTCCGGTACCGTGGTTGAAGTTTTGGTTTGCGTTCCATAAATATTGGCGGGCAAGAATGTCTAAGTTTTGTCCGGTGCAGCCATATATAAAATTAGCATTCGAAAGGGCAAGGTTTCCCCGCAAAACATTCGTGAAATCCCGCTTTAACGCATCACTGATTTTGCCGATGGCATAGGTACGGGTAATATCCGTTGAACCTTCCAGATAATTTCCGCCTGTGTCAGACAGGTACAGGGAGCCTTCCGTTAGTGCGACATTTGTTTCCTTCGAAGAAGAATAGTGGCACATGGCGGCATTTGAACCAAAGGCACTGATTGGTGCAAAACTTGGCCATAAGAAATGTTCCTGCTCAGCACGAAGGCTTTCTAATTTATCGGAAGCACTAAGTTCTGTGATTTCTTCTTTCCCGACGGTGGTTTTCAGCCAGTACATAAATTTGGTGTGTGCAACAGCATCTTTTACATGAGCTTTTCGAATGTTTTCTATTTCGGTTTCGTTTTTCATTGCCTTCATTGAGATACATGGATTCATTTGATATACCTGTTTTACGGAGGCAGGAATTCTACGGTACAAGGCAAAGTGTAAACGTTGCGGATCCAGTAAAACACTTTCCTCATCCCCTAATTGTTGAACAAATTCGTAAACATCATCGTATGCGTGAAGCAGGATGTTATCAGCCTGAAAGGTTTCTTTTATCTCATTGGACAGTTTTGATTCATCCATAAATAAATGTACGCAGTCCGGCATCACTACTGCGTAGCAGAGGGCAACCGGAGAGTAGGCAACGTCACTTCCACGGAAGTTTAACAACCAGGCAATATCATCTAAGGTGATGATAAGGTGGGCGGTTGCGTTTGCTTTTTTCATCTCCTCGCGCACGCGGGCAAGTTTGGAAGCAGTAGATTCGCCGGTATATGTTTCATCCAGAAGGAATACCGGATTTTTCGACATAGCCGGACGGTCTTTCCAAATCTCACCGACCAGGTCGTATCGGTCTTCTATAGTCACTTGCTTGTACGCGAATTTTTCGGCAAATTCTTTTCCTTTGGACATAGAGATTACCCGTCCGTCAAAACCTAGTACACTGTTTGGAAGTAAAACAGTATCCAAATACTCTTCTATATCCGGAACATTTGGTTCTTTCATGCGGTACAGCGTAATGCCGCTTCCGGAAAGTTCTTTCTCTGCCTGGATAAAGTATCTTCCGTCCGTCCATAATCCGGCTTCCTCCCGGGTGATCACACAAGTTCCGGCGGAGCCTGTGAAACCGGTTATGAATTCTCTTGCTTTAAAGTAGTCCCCGACATATTCACTCTGATGATTGTCTGAGGACGGAACGATATAAACATCGATATTTTTTTCTTTCATCTGCTGTCTGAGGGCAGCAAGTCTCTCTTGAATTGTCATAGCATTTCCTCCTTGCTATGGATATTGTACCATATGTAAAAAAAATTTACCAGAAAGTATTTGCCTTAAGTTGACAGTTGCGTTATAATACAACGTGGCTGAAAATTTTTATAAAATTTATCAAATATAAATGGAGGACTAGATTTATGAGCAATGCAACATCTAACAACCTTGCAAGTACAAGAATTGCCGCTTTACTTGACGAGGGAAGTTTTGTTGAAATCGGTAGTGCTGTTACAGCAAGAACAACGGATTTTAACATGCAGCAAAAAGAGACTCCTGCAGACGGTGTCATTACCGGCTATGGAGTGATTGATGGCAACTTAGTGTATGTATACAGCCAGGATGCAACTGTGTTAAACGGTTCTATTGGTGAAATGCATGCGAAAAAGATTGCAAACATCTATGACATGGCAATGAAAATGGGAGCACCTGTGATCGGTCTGGTAGACTGTGCAGGATTAAGACTTCAGGAAGCAACAGACGCATTGAATGCATTTGGCAGTGTATACTATAAGCAGGCAATGGCTTCCGGTGTGATTCCACAGATTACGGCAGTATTCGGAATGTGCGGAGGCGGACTTGCAGTGGCTTCGGCAATGACAGATTTCACATTTATGGAAGGAAAGAACGGTAAATTGTTCTTGAACTCTCCAAATGCAATTGCAGGAAATGAAATTTCCAAATGTGATACTTCATCTGCCGTTTTCCAGAGTGAAGAAGCAGGTCTGGCGGATGTTGTGGGAACAGAAGCTGATATCATGGAAGAAATCCGTGCATTGGTGTGTATGCTTCCTGCAAACAATGAAGATGACGCATCTTATGACGAATGCATGGACGATCTGAACCGCATTTGCGACGGGATTGAAAATGCATCAGAAGATACCGCACTTGTTGCAGCAATGGTTTCTGATGACAATGTATTTTTTGAAACAAAGAGAGCCTATGCAAAAGACATGGTAACAGGATTCATCCGTTTGAACGGAATGACAGTCGGTGTCGTTGCAAATCGTACAAAAGTATACGATGAAGACGGCAATGTGACAGAAACGTTTGACGGTACGCTTTCAGAAGCAGGATGCAAGAAAGCATCTGATTTTGTTGAGTTCTGTGACGCATTTAACATTCCGGTTGTTTCTTT
>CAZXQK010000158.1:0-3679 GCA_964642785.1 uncultured Faecalimonas sp. | reverse complement strand
AACGTCATTTGATCCGGAGTATGATGATGAGTATGACGATTACTATGATGATGAACGTCGTGGCAGTGATGGAAAAAAATCAGATATCGACCCGAAGATGACAAAAGTGATGAAGATTCTTTTGATTGTTGCATCAGTGTTGTTTGTAGGAGTTATGGTTTTCGTAATCGGAAATTTAGCCGGTGTGTTTAAGGGCAACGGTGATGTTGTCGGAAAAAGCGAAGAAAAAGGTGTACCGAATGTAGTGGGCATGACAGTAGAAGAAGCGGAAGAAGCAGTGGAGAAACTTGGTCTGACTGTCGTAGTAGCGAGAGAAGAAGAGGCTTTGAAATATAAAAAAGGTTATATCTTCAAACAATTGACGGCAGAAGGTGTGGAACTTCATGAAGGTGGAAAACTGCAGGTTTATGTAAGTACCGGATTAAAAGAAATCGAAATTCCGGATGTGTCCGGAAAGTCGGAAAAAGAAGCGATTCAGGCATTGGTTGATGCGGGATTTGAAAAGAAAAACATCAGTGTGAAATCAGAGGAACACCTGACCATTGGAAAGGATAAGGTAACCAGAACCAATCCGGAAGCCGGCGAAGGAAAAACCTATGAAACAAAGATTACCGTATATGTCAGCACCGGTGTAGGCAAAACAAAGATGCCGACTCTTGTAGGACTGACAAGAGCAGAGGCAGAAAAAGCGCTGGAGAACGCAGGACTGGTTGGTGAAGCAACGGAAGTCAACAGTGTGGAGGAAGAAGAAGGTACGGTATTATCGCAGGACATCGAAGCGTATACAGAGTTGGATAAGGGTACCACTGTAAAATATACGGTCAGTGCAGGAAAAGAAAAAGTACAGATTCCGGCAAATGACCAGTTTGCGGGAAAACGATATGAACAGGTTATCCTGATGCTTGAAAACTTGGGTGGTAACTTGTTCTTTGAAGATAAAGAAAATGTTAGTATGAAGTATGAAGAAGGTACGGTTATTTCTGTAGAGCAGGCAGGGCAGGCTGTAGAGAAAGGTTCTACAATTGTCATTGTCGTAAGTAAAGGACCGGGACCAAGCAGTAACAAGCCAAGTACCGGAGAAGGTGATGGAACTTCCACAGGTGGTACTACAACCGATACGACTACACAGCGGTAAGTATATAAGGACTGATTTATGCAGGGAAGGATTATAAAAGGAATTGCCGGATTTTACTACGTAAACGTAGTAAAATCCGGTCTTTATGAATGTAAAGCAAAGGGGATTTTTCGGAAAGAAAAATTGAAACCTTTGATTGGGGATGTTGTAGAAATCGATATTCTTGATGAAACAGAAAAAAAAGGCAATATTATCGAGATACTGGAGCGAAAGAACGAATTGATTCGTCCGGCAGTTGCAAATATTGATCAGGCATTGGTGGTTTTTGCAGTGGCAAAGCCGAAACCACATTTTAATTTGTTAGACCGATTTCTTATTATGATGGAAAGTAAGGGGATTCCGGTCATTTTGTGCTTTAATAAGAAAGATATTGCGGGCGAAAGAGAAATGAAAGAAATCAAAGATATCTATGAAAAATGCGGATATCGGATTGTATTTACCAGTGTGCATGAGGGAGAAAATACGGACACGTTAAAAGAACTGCTTCATGGGAAGACGACGGCGATTGCCGGACCGTCCGGTGTGGGAAAGTCTTCTCTTATTAATATTTTTCAACCGGATGCAAGGATGGAAACGGGAAGCATCAGCGAGAAGATAGAACGGGGAAAACATACCACGCGCCACAGTGAACTGATTGAAATTGAAGAAAACACTTATATCATGGATACACCTGGATTTAGTTCGCTTTATACAAATGAGTTTGAGAAGGAAGAATTAAAGTATTATTTTACGGAGTTTGCGGAATATGAAGGACAGTGCAGATTTTTAGGCTGTGACCATGTCCATGAACCGGATTGTGCAGTGAAAGAGGCTGTGGCAGAAGGGAATATTCATAAGATCAGATATGAAAACTATTTGGAAATGTATCACGAATTGAAAGAAAAAAGGAGATATTGATCATGATGATTTTAGCACCATCGATGCTTTCGGCAGATTTTAAGGAATTGGGAAAAGAGATTCGTACTATTGAAGAAAATGGTGCGGTATATTTACATTTTGATGTAATGGACGGGATTTTTGTGCCGAGTATTTCATTTGGAATGCCGGTATTAAAGTCTATTCGTCCGGCGACGAACTTAGTATGTGACGTGCATTTGATGATTACAGAACCGATTCGTTACATTGAAGATTTTGCGAAAGCAGGCGCAGATTTGATTACCATTCATCTGGAAGCCTGCGAGGATGTAGATGCAACGATTGAAAAAATCAGAGTATGTGGCTGTAAGGTGGGACTTTCCATCAAGCCGAAGACACCGGTTTCTTCATTACTTCCATACTTGGATAAAATTGACATGGTGTTAATCATGTCTGTGGAACCGGGATTTGGCGGTCAGAAATTTATTCCGGAGTCTTTGGATAAGATTGCAGAAACGAAACGACTGCTCGATGACAATGGAATTACAGCAGATATTCAGGTAGACGGAGGCATCTATACTCACAATGTGGAAGATGTTTTGAAAGCAGGGGCGAATATTATCGTAGCAGGTTCAGCTGTGTTTAACGGTGATACAAAGCAAAATACCATTGATATGATGAGGATTTTAAAACAATATGAGTAAGCAGAGTGTGATTGTAAGCGGTGGTACGATTGCAGATGATTTTGCAGTTCGGATGATAGAAAAGATACAGCCGGAGTATGTAATAGGTGTCGATAAGGGGATTGAATTTCTTTATGCACATCAGATGATGCCGACGCATATCGTCGGAGATTTTGACAGTGTACGGCAGGAGATACTCATGTACTATCAGGAAGAAACGACAGTACCAATCCGAAAGTTTCAGCCGGAAAAGGATGCGTCGGATACCGAAATTGCACTGAGGCTTGCGATGGAATTGGGTGCTGAGAATGTTTGGATACTGGGTGGAACCGGTACCAGACTGGATCACGTGATGGCGAATATCCAGATTTTAAGTATTGCTCTAAGTGCAGGGGTGAAGGCGTATTTGGTTGATGACTGCAACCGCATTTCGTTGGAAGAAACAGAGGTTTGTCTCTCGAAAAATGAAAGTTTCGGAAAGTATTTTTCCATCTTTCCGTTTGGCGGGATTGTGGAAGACCTTTCCATAGAAGGTGCAAAATATCCGTTGTCACACTACAGACTCTGCCCGGACAGCAGTATGTGTGTGAGCAATGAAATGCAGGAAGATAAAGTGAAAATTACGTTTCCGAAAGGAAAAATCCTCCTGATGGAAACGAGAGATAAAGAATAAAGGAGAAAGAATATTATGAAATTAGGAATCGTTGGATTACCAAATGTTGGAAAAAGTACATTATTTAATTCGCTGACAAAGGCGGGAGCAGAATCGGCAAACTATCCATTCTGTACCATTGACCCGAATGTAGGTGTGGTTACGGTACCGGATGAAAGATTGAATGTGCTGGGAGAAATGTATCATACAAAGAAAATCACCCCTGCAGCAATTGAATTTGTGGATATCGCAGGTCTTGTAAAAGGTGCTTCGAAGGGAGAAGGTTTAGGAAATCAGTTTTTGGCAAATATTCGTGAAGTAGATGCGATTGTTCACGTGGTACGTTGTTTTGAA
>CAZXQK010000157.1:0-3701 GCA_964642785.1 uncultured Faecalimonas sp. | reverse complement strand
TTCCTTCCTTATCCTGCCCGATGGGTTCGTACAGTGAGACTTCTCTGGAAAGCTTTTTGCGGCTCCGCAGCATCATCAGAAGCTCGTTTGCTATCCTCACTTAACGGCTCTTTTTCTTCTATATTATTAGCTCCCTCTTTTACTGGCTTATCGGGAAATATATAATCATCATCCGAGCCAAACAGATATATGTGTACCTCTTCTCCGTCCCATACCACTTTTTTGACACAGGTACGGATTGCGGCACGTTTCTGCTCCACCGTCATATCGTCAATGGTATCTTTAAACGAGCAAAGCATTTGTCTGAATACATCAAACTCAATATCTGACAATTCGTGATTAGCCGTAAGCTGTTTTATATCTTCTAAGCGGTGCTTCAACACTTCACTCTTACCATGCAATTCCTCAATCTGTTGCATAATATATTCTTCTGCCGCTGTTCCCGAAGCCTTTGCCAAGGTAGAAACCAATGCTTTGATTTCTTTCTCGTTCTCGCTTATTTCACCATTCAGCCTAGCAACGTTCTCCTCATACTCTGCAAGATTTCCAACAAGCATTTTCTTGCTCTTTTCCAACTGCCGCATAAATTCGCTATTGTCCTCGGACAGCTTCTTGATTTCATCAATCACCACTTTATCAAGGGTATTGCCATTGACACTCTTTATATCACAACAATGCCCCCTACTACGTTCTTTCATGTTGCACATGTAGCTGTAAATCTGTTCTCCCTGCGTGTTGGTACGATTAGTCAGCTTCGGACGCATATAACTGCCACAATCACCACAAATCAATACTCCCGACAATAAAGCAACATTACTGCGTGGTTTCCGATAACTCTTTGAAGTGTTTTGCTCCAACATTCCCTGTACCTTTATCCACTGCGCACCTGTGATGATACCATGGTGCTTTCCAACCGAGACAATCCACTCCGACATAGGGCGTGTTTGATTAGCCTTATTCGGCTTTTGCAAAGTACGATTATACGCCATAATACCATGCTTACCGTCAAAGTCCTCTTTCTCTGCAAACAAATCCACCCCATTTTCAGTCAAGTACCGATAAGCGTCCTCATCCGCAATCATGTAAACAGGATTGGTAAGAATAGCCTTAATAGCAAATCGGGTAAACTGATTGCCGTTTTTTGTGGTATAGCCGTTCTTCAAGAGAAAAGTATCTGTCTTTGTCAAAGAATTGATTTCTGTGAATTTATCAAAAATCAGCTTCACTATTTTGGCTTCTTCGGGAATTACTTTCAGTTTACAAGCCTTTCGTACTTTACCGTCAACCGCCACCTTTTGCACCTGTTCGGAAGCATAGCCTGTAGGTGTCGTGCCACCTAACCACCGTCCTGTTTTTGACAATTCGTGCATATTATCTCTTATACGCTCCGCTATTGTTTCACGCTCCAGTTGAGAGAACACCGACGCAATATACATCATGGCACGCCCCATTGGTGATGATGTGTCAAATTGCTCCTTTATGGACACAAAGGACACTTTTAACTCGTTCAGTTCTTCAATAAGCGTTGCAAAATCGCCAATGTTACGGCTGATACGGTCTAAACGATAAACAATGATTGCAGATATTTTTCCTGCCTGTGCGTCATTCATCATCTGCTTAAACCTCGGACGTTCAAGGTTTCCACCCGAAAAGCCCTCGTCCTCGTACACAAGAACAGAGTTGAGTGCCTCTTCTCCCTCATGTACGCCAATATACTGCCTGCACAATTCAATCTGATTTTCTATACTTTCGCCTTTCCCTGTAAACTTTGACTTTCGGGAATAAATCGCAATTTGCTTCTTTGCCATAAATAAACCTCCCTTATCACACATTCCGTTATGTGATGTTACCATACATATCATAACACAATGCACACCATATTAAAAGAGGTATCTTAAATCATTTTTTATGCTTCCATGAGCGGTTTTCTCCGTAATACTCCAACTCTTCAAACAACGATAAAATAGCATTATTCGCATAAATCATTTTCAAATTTGGTACATCCATGCACCTGCTGTTTACTTGCATAAATTCTATCGGTCTATTGGTTTCGGGGTCTGTTAATAAAGCCTTCTCAACCTCTTCCTCGGTCATGGTCTGCAAATAATAATAATTTTTCAGTGCGGACACCAGTTTGTCGTTTTGAATTAAATAATCATAGAGCCATGTCAAATTAAACCGCCCATGCTCATGTGCCATTTTCAGTCTTTCAATGCTTCCGTCTGCCAATCCTGTTTCCTCGCTTACAGAATGATTATCTATCTTCTTGCAGTCCGATAAACCGAGCAGATAGTCCACAGAACAGTCAAAGATACGAGAAAGTCTAACTAAGGTGTAGATAGAATACTGACTTCCACTACAGTAATTCTGCACACTCTTTCTATCCATTCGCAGAAGCGTTGCCAGTTCTTCCTGCGTATAGCCTGCTTCTTCCATCAACTCTTTTAATGTTTCTCCTGTCAGCAGAGGGTCTAATATCTCATTCACCTCTATATCCAGTTTGTCACATTCTCTTTCCAGTTCAACAATGGTGTGCTTCTCACGATTGGGGATTTTTTTGGACACATCCATTCTTTTTCACCTCGCCTTGTCCGTTTTTATTCGCTGAAATTTCAGTTGTGGCAAATTATACTATAACCACAACAGCAAAAGCAACCACAACATCAAAGGGGGTAAACAATGGCAAACTTAGAAATCAGAACACAAATGAGAAAAGCTGATGTGCGTCAATGGGAAGTCGCTGATTGTATGGGTATTTCCGAATTTACACTTACTCGTTGGCTCAGAAAAGAACTGTCACAGGAACAGAAAGCCGCCATATCAAAAGCTATACAGGAAGCCGCAAACCTAAAATATGGCTGTGCCGACTGCAAACGGTAAATGATATGCGTAAGTTCATTCCTTTTAGTGATGATACAAGCTATGCACCATATGTTCCTTTTCCCGAATTTATTCAACATGAAGAATTTTCATTTACAACCAAACTCATATATTGCTTTATGTTGAACAGAGCAACCAGTTCAAGAAAGAACGAAAACTTTCGTGATAAAAACGGTATTTTTATCCTTGCGTCAATTGATGAAATATGCACCTATGTCAGACGTAAAAAAACCGTTGTCACAAAATCAATTAACCTTCTTGTCGAAACAGGCTATATCAAGAAAAAGAGAATGGGACAAGGCATTTCAAACAAATATTACGTTTATATTCCTGTAGACAGCCGAAAAAACGAACCTTTAGACAACCGCAAAAGCGAACATCTTGACGACCATAAAACCGCACTTCCGAACAAGCAGACCACCGAAAAAGCGAACATCTAGACAACCGCAAATCCGGTTATCTTGATATACATTTTTCCGATACTCTTGATAGCCGAAAAAGCAACCACAAAATAATATATATAACCACTATATTTACCTACTGTACTTAATTATTTTCAGCAATAAAAGGAAAAATAATCCTACTCGGTGTATAGCTTTTACTCTGTATATTTATTTAGTTTTTTTATTTAATACAGGACAATCCATACTGCATATTCTGTTAGAAAGGGGGCAGACAATGAAGATTACAGTACACTATCCAATCAGTGACAAAGGACGTGAAGAATTAGCAAAACGTGTTGCTACCGTTCATGCAGACACCACAATCCAATACATAGAAAAATTGTCCTGCTCCAAAGAACGGAAGTCAGCATTGATTGA
>CAZXQK010000156.1:0-3701 GCA_964642785.1 uncultured Faecalimonas sp. | reverse complement strand
AAAGGAATTGAAGGGCTTGCAAAAATTCAGGAGATTTTGGAAATTCTCCGGAATGAACCACCGGTAGAAATCGCCGGATACAAGGTTTTGAAAGCGAGAGATTACAAGGCAGATACGATAAAGGATTTAGCTTCAGGTACGGTTACGACAACCGGACTTCCGTCATCAAATGTGCTGTATTATGATTTGACAGACGATGCATGGCTGTGTGTACGTCCGTCCGGAACGGAGCCGAAGGTGAAATTTTACTATGGTGTGAAAGGTGTTTCTTTGAAAGATGCAGAGGCAAAATCCTCAGCATTTGGCAAAGAAGTTCTTGCCATGATTAACAAAATGCTGTAAAAATTGAAAAAAATGCTAGAAAATCAAGGGAAATCCGATAAATATACTTGACAAAGAACACCTAAAAAGATATAACATATGTAGTTATGTTTTATATTTATTAGGAGGAAATACCCATGAACAGAGTGGAATTAGTAGCAGCTATGGCTGACAAAGCCGGAGTAGCTAAAAAAGACGCAGAAAAAGTGTTAAAAGCTTTTACAGATGTTGTAGCAGAAGAATTAAAGAAAGGTGAAAAGATTCAATTAGTTGGATTTGGTACTTTCGAAGTAAGTGAAAGAGCAGCAAGAGAAGGAAGAAATCCTCATACAGGTGAGGCAATGACGATTGCAGCCAGCAAAGCTCCGAAGTTCAAAGCCGGTAAAGCTTTAAAAGATGCTATCAATTAATCATTGATATTAAGCAGTTTCAAAGGGTGTGCTTCACAGCACACCTTTTTGTTTTAGGAGGGTGAAGATGAGATTAGATAAATTTTTAAAGGTTTCCCGATTGATCAAGCGGAGAACTGTTGCCAATGAGGCTTGTGATGCGGGCAGAGTTTTCGTAAACGGTACGGTGGCGAAGGCCTCTGTAAAAGTGAAGATAGGGGATATCATCGAGATTCAATTCGGTACGAAAACAGTGAAGGTGGAAGTGCTGGACATTCAGGACACGACTAAAAAAGAAGAAGCAAAGGATTTGTTCCGGTATCTGTAAAAGAAAACTTGTCATAATAGAAGACAACCTTTCATAGAATGTAAAAAAAGAAAGATGAGGTTGTGAAGATTTGGAAGAAAGACAAGTACCGAAAGTGCATAAATTAGTCATTAATAATAGAAAAACAAGTATGGTGACAGGGGTTCTAGATGTTCTTGCGTTCGATTTGAATGAGATCCTTTTGGAAACAGAGCAGGGAATGTTGATGGTGAAAGGAAAGGATCTTCACGTTAATCGTCTGACACTGGAAAAAGGGGAAGTTGATCTGGCAGGGCATATCGACAGCGTGGCATATTCGGACGTGACACATCAGCACAAGAAAAATGAAAGTCTGTTTGTAAAACTGTTTAAATAGCGTATGATCATTGGAGTGGGAAAAGAGTTGAGCATTTTCTTGCAGGCAGTTTTGGCAGGCAATCTCATTTATCTGGTCTATGCTGTTCTTCGGATTGTGCGCAGGATAGTCAGACATAACTTGTTTTTTATCTCTTTGGAAGATTTGATTTTTTGGATCGGCACCGGGATTTACCTGTTTGTGAAAATACTTCAGACGAGTAACGGGAGTATCCGGTGGTACTTTATGGTTGGTGTGATACTGGGCGGCTTGATAACGCATGGAATTATTATGAAAATTGAAAAAAAATATATTGCGAAACGTAGGAAAAAAGAGTAAGATAAAATTGCTGTTACGGATACATAGTAATTGAAAATTTAGGGTGAGTATAAGATGAAAAAGACGAGAATGAGAAGCGTGCACGCAAATCGCCGGGCTTTGGAGCATAAGTTGAGTATTCTCTTAATATCCGGTGTGGTTTTAATCTTGGGAGTAACACTGTCGGTAGCGAGTGTTTCTTCACGTGCGAAAAATCGTAATCTGAAGGCACAGGAGGCAGAACTGGAGGAACAACTGGAAGCAGAGAAGGCAAGAACGGAAGAAATCGATGAATTAGAAGAATACGTTGGGACAGAGCAGTATGTAGAAGACGTTGCAAAGGATAAGTTGGGACTGGTATACCCGAATGAGATTCTGTTTGAAGCAGAGCCATAAATATAATCAGAATACAGATAACGAATGATAGCTTTAGAAGATCGTGTGGATTTTCTAGAGCTTTTTGTTTGTTCAGGAAAGGAATTGTATGAAAGAGCTGGAAATGAATCCTTATGTGGTGCAGGTGGAAAAATTTGTGACATCTTTAGGGAAGTTGTCAAGTGCATTTTTGAGTCTGGAAGAAAAGGGGACGAGTTTTACGGAAGAAGAATATCAGGAAATGTGTGAGGAGGTAAGAGAGCGTGTCTGCAGGCAGTGTGAGAGGAAAGAGGTCTGTTTTTCGCATGGAATGCTTGGGGAAATTATTCATGCCATCGAGCATTATGGTGCAGAACTGAATGTAGAGATTAAGCGTAAAATGCAGAAAAAATGTAATTACGCACCACAATTTTTAAGAGCGTCTTTGGATGTTTATAAAAATGAGAAGCAGAGGCAGTTATGGAAACAGCGTATGTTGGAAAATCGAAAGGGATGTGCAGTGCAGCTTGATACATTTGCGACCATGCTTCAACACAGCACAAAGGAACTGGATGCCAGCATTTTTGAAGATGAACATTTGGAAAGAAAAATAAAATCGAAGCTGACAAAAATAGGTCTGAAGCTTTTGAGTACCGTATTTTTGGTCACACAAAGCGGTCGATATGAAATTCATGTTACGGTCAAAACGGTCCGGGGAGAGTCTGTAGCGACCAAAACAGTTGCAAGGATTATTTCGGAATGTGCGGGAAGAAAAATGGTGCTTGGAAAAGAAGAACGGTTGTCCGTAGGTGCAGAGTACGGAACCATTGTGTTGGTAGAGAGTGTCAGATATCACACGATGCAGGGTGTGGCAAAGATTGGAAAAGGGTGCAGCAGGATTTCCGGGGATAACTTTTCTCTTTTGGAACTGTCCGGTGGAAAACAGGGTGTGATTTTGTCGGACGGAATGGGGGCGGGACAAACTGCCTTTCGGGAAAGTTCTATGGTGGTGGAAGTTTTGGAAGAACTTCTGGAGGCCGGATTTCCAAAAGAAACTGCTTTGCAAATGCTAAATACTGCAATGGTCATGGGGCGGGAAGAGGTGAAATTTTCTACCATTGACATGAGTGTGTTTGATTTATATACGGGGGAGTGTGAACTTATAAAAGCAGGTGCATCTATCACGTTTGTCAAGAGGGGAGATACGGTAGAGCGTATTAAGTCTACAAGTCTGCCACTGGGCGTTACTGCGAATCTGGAGGTGGACACTGCAAAACTTTGTCTGGAAGACGGGGATGTGGTCATTATGATGACGGACGGAATCATGGACGCACTGCCTGTGGGTGAGCAGGAATTTTTAATGCAGATGATCATTGAGGGGACAAGCCTGCAAAATCCGAAAGAGATTGCACATCATATTTTAGGGGAAGTGCTGAAATGTTCCGGAGAGGTACCGATGGATGATATGACGGTTTTGGTCGTCGGGATATGGAGTCTTGAAAAATAGGAGCAAATACGATAGAATTGTAATAAGTTTACGAAGGAAAAATTTGCAATGACAGAAAAGGTAAAGACATATATCGAATCTTGGCAGATGTTGAAAAAAGAAGATTGTGTGTTTGTGGGCGTATCCGGAGGTGCTGACTCCATATGCCTT
>CAZXQK010000155.1:0-3709 GCA_964642785.1 uncultured Faecalimonas sp. | reverse complement strand
ACTCAGAATGAGTTGCTGTTAGAGGATGCAAAAGCATTAGTGGCGAATGGTGTCATTGCAGTAGCAGAAGGTGCTAATATGCCGACTACATTAGAAGCAACACACTATTTACAGGAAAACGGAGTTATCTTCGCACCTGGTAAGGCTTCTAATGCAGGTGGTGTTGCAACATCTGCATTGGAAATGTCACAGAACAGTGAACGTTTAAGTTGGACATTTGAAGAAGTAGATGCAAAATTAAAAACAATTATGGTGAATATTTGTCATAATGCAGCAGCTGCAGCTAAGAAATATGGTGCAGAAGGCAACTACGTGGTAGGTGCAAATATAGCCGGATTTGAAAAAGTAGCAGATGCCATGACGGCACAGGGAATTGTTTAAGGTTTCGTGATTTTAAAATCAAAAACCCACATCTTTCGAGTAAGCAAAGATGTGGGTTTTTTGTCACTTTCTCCAATGCAGATAGGAAATGACAGCGGCTACGGCTTCGGTAATCCACGATAAAATCCATCCAAGGTAAATGCCCTGCATTCCCATCATATTTGCAAATATCAGAGTGTACACAATACGTGATACAGAACCGAGTAATGTGAGTGATACCAGCAGTTTCATAGCGGCAATTCCGCGATAGAATGCATGAAATAAATTGTTCGTGAGATTAAATACAATAAAAGGCAGATAAAATCTTGCGAATATAACAGCATAATTCAGACCGTCCCCGGAGTAACCGGCAGGGAAGAAAAGAGCGCATATCTGTCCGGCGAATAAGGTACATACCAAAAGTGGAATGGACTCAAACAAGATGCCCTGCAGAAAAGCTACGGATACCCCTTTCTTTAATTTATTCGATTTTCCGGCACCGACACATTGAGCGGTGTAATTGCTTAAGGTCTTTGAAGAATTTTGGTAAATCGAGGCATTCAGATTATAAATTTGCATAACAACTGTATATGCGGCACTGGCGGAACTTCCGATTCCGTTTACGATTGGTGAGATGAGCAGTGTAGAAATATACATGATCAGTTGTTGTGCGGAAACCGGTAATGCATAGGTTGATATCTTTTTTAATACATTCCAATCAAAAGAAACTTTCGTATGAAGTATGCCCATTTCCGTAAAACATTGTCTTAATTTTATGATATAACAACAGTCAACAACCAAGGCCGAAAAAAGAGTGGCGATGGCAATTCCGGCGATTCCCATATGTAATACAGTCAGGGCAAGGATATTTCCGGATACGTTGAGCAAAGCGGAAATTAAGGACATATAAAACGGGTAGGAACTTAATCCGAAAGCATTTGTCAAATATACAAAACTGTTTGACAACATGATGAGAGGGAGTCCTAAAATATAAATACATAAATAACATTTTGCGTCGGCATATATGGCAGTATCTACACGAAGCAACTGCAGGATAATATCCCGCATCAGAACAACGATCAGTCCGAACAGAAAAGCGGAAAGTGCGATGAAAGACAGGTTGTGATACACTGCCTGTTTGATGTCTTTGTACTTTTTTGCACCGAATAAGGCGGCTATGTATATAGAAGAACCGGTGGCATATCCCCAAAATATGGAGGAGGAAAAGGTGAGGAAGGAAGAGGTTGCACCGATGGCTGCAAGACCATTATCACCTAAGAATTTACCGGCAACTACAGTGTCGATCATATTGTATCCTTGAGACAACACACCGGCAAGTACCAGAGGAATGGCAAAAAGGATAAATGTTTTATAGATATTTCCCTGAGTTAAATCTTTCATTGTTTTCATGATATGACTCCTAATTCGTATTGGTTTTGTTTTTCTGATGTAGATAGTATCATATTTTGGAAAAAAAATCAAAAAAACGCTTGACTTTAGTATGGTAACGTGCTAACATGCTAACATAACAAAGTAAAACAAACATACAAAAAGGAGAATAAAATTATGAAAAAGTTATTTACAGTTATGCTTAGTATTGTTATGATGGTATCTATGGTGGCATGTGGTTCGGCAAAAACGGGCAAGGAAGCACAGTCGGATATGGATTATGTTAAGAAAAAAGGAACATTGGTTGTTGGGATTACCAGTTTTGAACCTATGGATTACGAAGATGAGAATGGAGAATGGATCGGATTTGATGCAGATATGGCGAAAGCATTTGCAAAAAGTCTTGGTGTAGATGTTGAGTTTGTCGAAATCGATTGGGACAATAAAGTGATGGAATTGGATGGAAAGACCATTGATTGTGTCTGGAACGGTATGACATTGACAGATGAAGTTACAAGTGCCATGGCTTGCTCTAATGCATATTGCAATAATGCACAGGTGGTTGTTGTGAACAAGAGCGTTGCTGACAAATATCAGACAACAGACAGTCTTTCTGATTTGAAGTTCGCTGTAGAAGCAGGAAGTGCAGGAGAAGCAGAGGTGCAGAAACTTGATTTGGAAAATACACCGGTAAAAGCACAGTCTGATGCATTGCTCGAGGTGAAGAGTGGTACCTCTGATGCTGCTGTAATTGACCTTCTGATGGCAGGAGCCATGATCGGAGAAGGAACAGGATATGCGGATCTGACGTATACGATAAGTTTAAGCAGTGAAGAATATGGTGTCGGTTTCCGAAAAGGTTCTGACCTTGCAGATGCCTTAAATGAATTCTTTAAAGAGGCATATGCTGACGGTTCTATGATGGAATGTGCGAATTTATATGGGGTACAGGAATCCGTGATAGAACAAAAATAAATGTGAGAAAGCAGGATAAGATATGGACTTAATATTGGAGCAGTTTCCAATTGTTATCAAATCATTAAATGTAGGATTTTTACAGACGTTAAAGTTGTTTTTTGCAACTTTAATAGGTGCAGTGCCACTGGGACTTGTCATTACCTTTGGTTCTATGTCTAAGTTTAAGCCGCTTAGTTATTTTACAAAAATTGTTGTTTGGATTGTGAGAGGGACACCTCTCATGATTCAACTTTTGATTTTTTATTATTTTCCGGGTCTGGTACTTAGTATGCCGATTTGGGGAAGCGGAGAAGCAGGAAGGTTTCTTGCGGCGGCTGTTGCGTTTATCTTCAATTACGCATGTTATTTTTCGGAAATATATCGTGGCGGGATTCAGAGCGTACCGACAGGACAGGAGGAAGCCGGTCTGGTGCTTGGTATGACCAAGAGCCAGATTTTCTTTCGGGTAAAACTGCTTCAGATGGTAAAAAGAATCATTCCGCCGATGGCGAATGAAATTATAACTTTAGTAAAAGATACTTCTTTGTCACGTATCATTGCGCTGCAGGAGATTATCTGGGCAGGACAGGCATTCCTCAAAGGTTCACAGGGAATTTCAGGAGCAATCTGGCCACTGTTTTTTACGGGAATTTATTATTTGATTTTCAGTGGTGTTTTAACAGTGCTTCTTGGAAAGTTAGAGAAGAAACTGGATTATTTTCGATAGGAGGTGTGTACAAAGATGGCGATATTAGAAGTGAAACATGTTGGTAAAAATTTTGGACGTACGGAAGTTTTGAAGGATGTGAATTTTTCACTGGAACAGGGACAGGTACTCTCCATCATCGGCTCGTCAGGAAGTGGAAAGACAACATTACTCCGATGCTTAAATTTTTTGGAGCGTCCGGATAAAGGTGTGATCTGCGTCAATGGGACTCCGATTTTTGACGCGGCTGATGCGAGAACGCAGCAGGAGTCAGAGATACGGAAGAAACGTTTACAT
>CAZXQK010000154.1:0-3712 GCA_964642785.1 uncultured Faecalimonas sp. | reverse complement strand
CAAAAGATACTGGAATATGATGAGACATGGTACAACCGTCTGCTCAGCGGTTATAGCGCGTATGATTTTATCCGTAATAAGATAGAAAATCTGGAAATCACACCGGGAATGCTTGGCGTGGAACCATCCACCGGTTCGCTGGTCATGACGGATACCGCTACCGGAAATACATTAGCCTGTGTTTCTTATCCGGGATACGATAATAATCGTCTGGCAAATTCGATGGATGTGGCATATTATAATCAAGTATATGCAAATTCGTCACTTCCGTTTTATAATAAAGCGACACAGGAATTGACGGCACCGGGGTCTACCTACAAGCCGCTTATTGCCATTACCGGTCTGACGGAAGGTGTAATTACCGCAAATACCATGCTTGGATGTAATGGCCCGTATAAAAATGTAACACCGAATCCGACCTGCTGGATATATCCGAGCGGTCATGGAAGTTTGAATGTAGTAGGTGGTATTGCTAATTCATGTAACAATTTTTTCTATGAAGTCGGATTCCGTTTGGGACTGACTTCAAAAGGAACATATTCCTCAGAACTGGGACTTTCCAAAATTGCAAAATATGCAGAGATGTTTGGACTTTCAGAGGCTTCCGGTCTGGAACTTTCGGAACGCACACCGAATGTCAGTGATGAGGATGCAGTCCGTTCAGCTATCGGACAAGGTACGAATGTGTACTCTACCAGTCAGATAGCAAAATATATTACAGGGGTTGCCAATAAAGGTATCGTCTATGATTTGACACTGCTTGGAAAAGTGGTTGATAAAAACGGGGAAACAGTGATTGACTATGAACCGAGCGTTTATAACGAAGTAACGGAAGTAAGTCAGGATACTTTTAATCTGGTTCATCAGGGTATGGTGAACATGGTAAAGAAGGATTCCCGTTTCAAAACCCTTCGAGATGCAGGAATGCAGATGGCCGGAAAAACCGGTACTGCACAGCAAAGTAAAGCACATGCTAACCATGTACTGTTTGTTGGATTTGCACCAAGTGAAAATCCGGAGATTGCATTATGTGTTCGTATTGCAAATGGTTATAATTCCGGTTATACTGCTGAAATCGGCAGAGATATGGTGCGCAAATATTTTGGACTGGCTGACGATTCGCAATTGATATTGGGCAAAGCCGGCGTACTTGGTACAGAATCAAATGGAGATTAGAAAGATACAGAAGATATACCAAGACACTTAATCAGATATCAAATAGAAACAGGAGGAATCGAAATATGGGAGAAGTGATTGTGATCACCTCAGGAAAAGGTGGCGTAGGAAAGACCACAACAACTGCGAACATCGGAGTTGGTCTTGCAAAATCAGAAAAAAAGGTAGTTGTGATCGATACCGATTTGGGACTTCGTAATTTAGACGTTGTTATGGGTTTGGAAAATCGGATTGTCTATAACCTGGTAGATGTTATTGAAGGTAATTGTCGCATCAGACAGGCATTGATCAAAGATAAACGATATGAGAATCTTTATCTGCTTCCTTCCGCACAGACAAAGGATAAGTCAGCAGTGTCTCCGCAGCAGATGCGAAAACTGACAGAAGAACTTGCCGAGGAATTTGACTATGTATTGATTGATTGTCCGGCCGGAATCGAGCAGGGATTCCAAAACGCAATCGCAGGTGCAACCAGAGCGGTAGTTGTTACCACACCGGAAGTTTCTGCTATTCGTGATGCAGACCGTATTATTGGGCTGTTGGAAAAACATGGACTTAAAAAACCGGATTTGATCATTAACCGTATTCGTATGGAAATGGTGAAGAGAGGGGATATGATGACCGTAGAAGATGTGACGGAAATTCTTGCAGTTCCTTTACTTGGAGCAATTCCTGACGATGAGAAGATTGTGGTCGCAACAAATCAGGGTGAGCCGGTCATCGGAATGGATTGTCTGTCAGCAAAGGCTTATATGAATATCTGCAGACGAATTACAGGAGAAAACGTCCCATTCTTAGATCTAAATACCCATGGCGGTGTTTTTGTAAAATTATCAAAGTTGTTAAAAAATAAATAGGAGGTGCCACAATGAAAAACGGTTCTGTTGTGATTGCAAAAGATAGACTGAAGTCACTGCTTGTTTCAGACCGCACAAATTGTACACCAGATACTTTTGAAAAAATACAATCGGATTTATTTCAAACTGCCTCTAGATATTTTGAAATTCTTCCGGAAGAATTTGATGTGAAAATTACAAGTTCTTACATACATATTACACTAACAGGAGAAAATACGTGAATTTTTTAAAGAAATATAATTTGAAAGATTACAAATTCATACTGGTAATTTCCGTAGTTTTGTTGTCGGTTATCGGAATTTTGGCTGTCGGAAGTGCATTGCCTTCTGCACAGCCGAAACAAGTCGTGGGAGTGGTGATTGGCATCATTGTCATGTCGGTGATTTCTTTGATTGATTTTGAGTGGGTATTGAATTTTTATTGGGTGATTTATGCAATCAATATTATTCTTTTACTCTGTGTAAAATTTTTCGGCGTGAATTACAATGGAGCACAGCGGTGGATTGATTTAAGATTCACAACACTGCAGCCATCAGATTTGACAAAAATATTCTTGATTTTGTTTTTTGCAAAATTTTTAATGAAACATGAAAATCGTATGAAAGAACCGAAGGTTATCGCTCAATGTGTGCTTTTGGTTGCACCTTCCCTGTACTTGATTGTAACACAGCCCAATCTGTCCAATACCATTTGCATCGCTGCAGTATTTTGTATCTTAATGTTTTTGGGTGGATTGAGTTATAAATTCATCGGAACAGTGCTTGCTATCGCAATCCCTTGCGTTGTTATTTTTCTCGGCATTGCAGTGCAGCCGAATCAACCGTTTTTGGAGGATTACCAACAGAATCGTATTCTTGCGTGGCTGTATCCGGAAGAATATTCTTCCGACACCGGATATCAGCAGCAAAACTCGATCATGGCAATCGGTTCCGGTCAATTAAACGGTAAAGGATTGAATAATAATACAACAACTTCTGTAAAAAACGGAAATTTTCTCTTGGAAGCGGAAACGGATTTCATATTTGCAATCATAGGAGAAGAATTGGGCTTTGTCGGATGTTGTATTGTGATATTTTTACTATTGTTTATTATTATACAATGTATTATAATTGGTATGAAAGCCCAGAGTTTAGCGGGGCAGATTATATGTGGCGGCATGGCCGCACTTATAGGTTTTCAAAGTTTTATCAATATGGGAGTAGCGACCGGAGTGTTGCCGAACACCGGGCTGTCACTTCCTTTTGTCAGTGCAGGTCTGACCTCCATTGTATGTTTTTATATGGGAATCGGCTTTGTACTAAATGTAGGATTACAACCGAAAAAATATTAAAGGAGTCTTAAACATGAATATAGGATTAATTGCACACGATTCAAAGAAAACATTAATGCAGAATTTTTGTATTGCATATAAAGGAATTTTATGCAGACATGATTTGTACGCAACAGGAACAACAGGACGTTTGATAGAAGAAGTTACAAACCTGTCTGTTCACAAATATTTAGCTGGACCGCTCGGCGGCACCCAACAACTGGGAAGCCAGATTGTACAGAATAATATTGACGCACTTATTTTCCTTCGTGATCCGATGGAGCCGAAACCACATGAACCAAATGTAAATGACGTAGTTCGTCTTTGCGATATGTATAATATTCCGATTGCAACAAATTTAGCTACTGCA
>CAZXQK010000153.1:0-3747 GCA_964642785.1 uncultured Faecalimonas sp. | reverse complement strand
GTCCTGTATGATCGGACTTCCGCTCAGTCCCTGCACAATTCCTCCGGTCAGTTCCAAAAGTTCCTCATCCACTACTTCTATCGAAATCCCTTTATTCACGTTGGCTGTATAAAAGTCCACATTTTTTATCTTAATATCGTAGTCCTTTGTTGTCCCGTCTGCCGTACAACGGATTTTAGCATTCCCAATTTTAATATCGTCTTTCTCACCGACTTCTATCAATTCCTGTGTATCCAATAATTTATCGATATTCTCTAATTTCCCGAAAATCCCATTCTCCGTATTCTGTTCCACCGTCCCCAGTTTATTATAGCGGTTATAAATAATCACGCCCTCCAAGCCTCCCGGCTCTCCTTTTTTCCCTTTCTGAATCCCAATGATACTGGTTTCATACACTTTTCCCTCAGAAATTTCCAGTAATTCTTCTGTATCCGTGTCGTGTATCCCATGTCCCAATGCACCGTACTCACTGTTTGTCGTTACATAAGTAAGCGTTCCAAGTCCCTGTACATTATCTTTCACCCAGATGCCTAACTTGTACTGCCCATTTTCCACTTGTACTGATTGCATTTTCACATCAATATATTCCCCTTCACGTCGAAGATTTAAAATCACCTCCGCAGTTTCTAAATTGGATACTGCACGTATCAAATCTTTTTTCGTATCAATCGCTTCTCCGTTCATTCCCACGATGTAATCCCCGGACTTTACCAGATTTTTTGCAGGTTCATATTCGTTTCCATCCACACATTCCATGCACTCTGTCGCAAGCACCAGCACCCCATCCATTTCCATGTAGATTCCGATTGGAGCACCGCCTAAGATCACTCTGCTGTTGTCCGCAGATTTCGTGCTCACCTGCTGCCGCTCTATTTCCTCCTGCACTTTTACTGCATGAAATCCGGTCGTCATGGTTGACGCAAAGAGAAGGAATATGATTAAGATTCTTTTATACCACCATTTTCGCATTTCACATGCCCCCTTATTTTCATTAAGGAAATTAAAATTTCCTATTATATAAAAACAGACACCTTAAATGAAGTGTCTGTTTTATTATGTGAAATATTCTTTTTTTCAATCTGGTGTTATTTTGTACTCTTTGCCAATTCTTTCATTTCTGCCGCACTTTCCATTACCTTTTCAGTAATTTCCGCACCACCTAAGATTCTGGCAAGTTCCCCAATTTCTTCTTCTTTGCTCAAAAGCGAAATACTTGTCTTTGTTTTTCCGTCATACACCTTTTTCTCAATGGCAAAATGTGCATCTGCCATTGCCGCAATCTGTGCCAGATGCGTGATACAGATAACCTGATGATTTTTTCCAATCAATGCCATTTTTTCTGACACTTTTTGGGCTGTTCTTCCACTGATTCCCACATCGATTTCATCAAATATCAAGGTTTCGATATGGTCTTTTTTTGCCATTACCGTCTTAATTGCAAGCATGATTCGGGAAAGTTCACCGCCGGAAGCCACATCTCCAAGCGGGCGGACCGGCTCACCGATGTTCATGGAAATCATAAATTCCACATCATCCGTACCTGACACTGTATATTGCTCCAACCTGTTAAACACCATTTCAAACTGCACATCCAAGAAATTCAAATCCAAAAGTCCTTCCCGGATGGCTTTTGTCAATTCTTTTGCCGCGTTTTTTCGAAGACCGGAAAGTTTTTCTGACAACTCTTTTACCGTCTTCTCCGCCTCAAAAAGTTTTCCTCTCAGGTGTTCTAAATACACATCATAGTCCTGCAGTTTTCTTAGTTTTTCTTCTTTTTCTTCGCAATATGCAAGGATTTCCTCGATGCTGTTTCCATATTTTGACTTCAAATGATTAACGACATTCAACCTTGTTTCCACTTCATAAAATTCTTCTTCTGAAAAATCAAAGGAAGAGGTATAATCCGAAAGTTCACGATTAAAATCATTCAGCAGGCTGTCTACTTCCGACAATTGGTCATATAATTCTTTTGCCTTTTCATCATAGCGTGCCGCATCACTCAGACTTCCAATTGCCCGGCTCAAACTATCACTGGCACTTTGATTTCCGCTCACCGTATATACATAGGCTTCTTCCAGATTCGACGTGATCCGTTTTCCATTTACCATGCGCCGATAGGTTTCTTCCAACTGTTCATCTTCCTGTAGTTTTACATCTGCTTCCTGGATTTCTCGAATTTCAAACTCCAAAAAAGCGATTTCCTTATTGCGCTCTTTCTCGTCCATATCCGCTTCCTGCAACGCTTCCTGATAAGTCCGATACTGCTTATATGAGGCCGCAAGTTGCGTCTTTACATCCTGAATATCCTCTTTTGCAAACTCATCCAAAATCGTCAGATGATTCTTCTTATACAGTAGGGACTGATGCTCATGCTGACCATGGATGTCAATCAGTATGCCTGCCGCTTCTTTGAGTTGTGCAATGGAAACAGTTTCTCCGTTAATCTTACTGACACTCCGTTTTCCCATCATCTTCCGACTCAGCGTAATGACACCTTCCTCCGGATAAATCTCCAATGCCTTCAGAAGTTCCTTCTGAATCTCATCTTCTACAAAAAATGTCAGTTCCACATAGCCGGCTTCATCTTCATTTCTTAAAATTTCAGACGAATATCTTCCGCCAAGTGCCAGATTGATGGAACCGAGAACCATCGATTTTCCGGCACCTGTTTCTCCGGTCAGAATATTCAATCCTTCTTTAAATTCCACTTCCATCTCGTCAATCAGTGCGAGATTTTTAACATATAAACTGTGTAACATATTTTTCCACTCTCTTTTGGACTTTCCTCAATTACAAAACAAGTTTTCGGATCTTCTCCATCACAACGGAGGCATCTTCCACGGTACGGACCGCACACATAATGGTATCATCTCCAGCGATACACCCCAGCACTTCATTCCACTGCATCTCATCAATGGCAGCTGCAACAGCCATCGCCATTCCTGATACCGTCTTAATAACCAGCAGATTCATCGCTTTATCCATGGATACAAATCCATCTTTTAAAATGCGGATGTATTTATCACGAAGTGCATTTTCCGTCGCTTTTAACACCACATATTTCTGTCTTCCGTCATCTGTCGGAACTTTTGTCAGTTTCAAATCCCGGATATCTCTTGATACAGTTGCCTGGGTAATCTGAAACCCTTCTTCCCTCAGATGGTCTGCCAGTTCCTCCTGCGTCTCAATGTCATATTTATTGACTAATTCTACAATCTTTACGTGTCTGTTTACCTTCATTTCTAGTTTCCTTTCATCTTTCTTCTCATAATCTCCAAGAAACTAATATTACTTAACTTGATAACCTGTGCCGTTGTTTCGGCTCTCCGGATGAAAATCCGTTCTCCGGTTCGCACGTTTACATCTGTTTCCCCGTCAAATGATGCCACTGCTTCTTCTTCATTTCCGTCACGCCGGTTTCCTACCTCTAACACAATCTCATCGTCTGCCGATAATACGATACTGTTGGTATTCAATGCGTGCGAACAAATCGGCGTAATCACGATCAACGAGGCAGTCGGCTCTACGACAGGTCCTCCTGCTGACAGATTATATGCAGTAGATCCGGTTGGTGTCGATACGATCACACCGTCTGCACAATATGTATTAAGCAGTTCCCCATTAACATAGATGCGAAACTGTATGACACGTACTTTTCCGGTACGGGTAAGAACGATATCATTCAAAGCAAGATTCGGCTTCTGTCCGTCCATCGTGCCTTGCAGAAGCATACGTTTTTCCACAGAA